>NZ_RIBZ01000082.1:0-5872 GCF_003721215.1 Streptomyces botrytidirepellens | reverse complement strand
GCTGTGCCGCTCGCGGGTGGTGATGGGTTGCTGTTGACGGGGCGGTTGTCGGTGCAGACGCATCCGTGGCTGCTCGATCACGTCGTGATGGGTTCGGTGTTGCTGCCGGGTACGGCGTTCGTTGAGCTGGCGGTTCACGCTGGTGACCAGGTCGGGTGCGATCTGGTGGAGGAGCTGACGTTGGAGGCGCCGTTGGTGCTTCCTGAGGTGGGTGGCGTTCAGCTTCAGGTGTCGGTGGGCGCGGCGGATGGTGCTGGGCGTCGTTCGGTCGAGGTGTACTCGCGGCTTGAGGATGCGGCTGCGGATGAGCCGTGGGTGCGTCATGCCTCGGGTGCGTTGGCGGAGGTTGCCCCTGCTGCGCCGTCCGATCTGGGTGTGTGGCCTCCGGCCGGGGCAACGCCGGTTGGGCTGGATGGTCTGTATGAGGGCATGGCGGGCCTTGGGCTGGCGTATGGCCCGGTGTTCCAGGGGTTGGTGTCTGCCTGGCGGCTGGGTGATGAGGTCTTCGCCGAGTTGGAGCTTGCGGAGGATGCGCGGTCTGAGGCGGGGGCGTTTGGTCTGCATCCGGCGTTGCTGGATTCGGCGTTGCATGCGGTGGGTCTGGGGGGCCTGATCGAGGGTGAGGACGGGGCTCGGGTGCCGTTCTCGTGGTCGGGTGTGTCGTTGCATGCGGTGGGTGCGTCGGTGCTGCGGGTGCGGCTGGCTGCGGCTGGTACGGATGCGGTGTCGCTGGCGGTGGCTGATGGTGCGGGTCGTGCCGTGCTGTCGGTGGACTCGCTGGTGCTGCGGCCCGTGGCGGCCGAGCAGATCCACGGTGCGCGGGGCGGACGCCAGGAGTCGCTGTACCGCCTGGACTGGGTCGGCCTGCCCGCTACGGTGTCCTCCGCTCCCGTACCGACCTCCCGCTGGGCTGTGGTCGGCTCGGGAGACCTCGGGCTCGGGGCGGCCGGTGCCGACATCGCCACGTACGCGGATCTGGCGGCGCTGTCCGAGGCGGTCGCTGCCGGGGCGCCGGAACTTGTCTTCGTGTCGCCCACCGTGGGCAGTGGCGAGGACGCCGCCGGGGCGACGCACCGGGCCACGGCCGAGGCGCTGGGGCTGGTCCAGGCGTGGCTGGGTGACGCGCGGTTCGCGGATGCGCGGCTGGTCGTCCTCACCTCGGGCGCCGTAGCCGCCGGGCCGGACGAGACGGTGACCGACCTGGCGCAGGCCGCCGTGTGGGGTCTGCTGCGCTCGGCGCAGGCGGAGAACCCGGATCGCTTTGTGCTCGTCGACGTCGACGGCCAGGACACGTCGTTCCGTGCGCTGTCCGCCGCGCTCGCCTCGGGCGAGGCGCAGCTTGCGCTGCGGGGCGGGGCGGTGCGGGTGCCGCGTCTGGCGCGGGCCGTGGCGGACGCCGAGCAGGCGTCTGACTTCGGTGCCGAGGGCACGGTGTTGGTGACCGGTGCGAGTGGCACGCTCGGCGGTCTGCTGGCGCGGCACTTGGTGGCGGAGCGTGGCGTACGTCGGTTGCTGCTGGTGAGCCGTCGTGGTGCGGAGGCTCCCGGTGCGGCCGAGCTGGGTGCTGAGCTGGGCGCGTTGGGTGCCGAGGTGTGGTGGGCCGCGTGTGATGTGGCGGACCGGGGTGCGCTGGCCGAGGTGCTGTCGGCGGTTCCGGCCGAGCGTCCGCTGACGGGTGTGGTGCACACGGCGGGTGTGCTGGATGACGGCGTGATCGGCTCGCTGACGGCTGAGCGGCTGGCCGCCGTCCTGCGCCCGAAGGTCGATGCGGCGTGGAACCTGCACGAGCTGACCGCTGACCTGGACCTGTCGGCGTTCGTGGTGTTCTCGTCGGCTGCCGGTGTCTTCGGCAACGCCGGTCAGGGCAACTACGCCGCCGCCAATGCCTTCCTGGATGCGTTGGCGCAGCAGCGCAGGGCGCGTGGGCTGGCCGGTACGTCCCTGGCGTGGGGGCTGTGGGCGGACTCCAGTGCGATGACCGGTGCCTTGGACGATGCCGATGTGTCCCGGATGAGCCGGGGTGGCGTTGCCGCGCTGTCGGCCGCCGAGGGGCTGGAGCTGTTCGACGCCGCGGGTCGCTTCGGCGAACCGCTGCTCGTACCGATGTCGCTGGACATGGCCGCGCTTCGGGCGCAGGCGGGCAGCGGCGCACTGCCGTCGCTGTTCCGTGGGCTGGTGCCGGCGCCCGCGCGGCGTACGGCGGAGGGCTCGGCCGCATCGGGTGCGCTGGCGCAGCGGCTGGCCGGGCTCGGTGAGGCCGAACAGCTCGACCTGCTGCTCGACCTGGTCCGCTCGAACGTCGCGGCGGTGCTCGGCTACGCCGGTCCGGAGACGGTCGAGCCCGGTCGTTCCTTCCGTGAACTGGGCTTCGATTCGCTGACGGCGGTGGAGCTGCGGAACGCGTTGGGTGCGGCGAGTGAGCTGCGGCTTCCTGCGACGTTGGTTTTCGACTACCCGACGCCGGTGGTGCTCGCGGAGTTCCTGCGTACGGAGCTGGGTGGGACGGCGGCTTCGGTGGCCGGTCCGGTGGTGGTGTCGGCTGCGGATGATGAGCCGATCGCCATTGTGGGGCTTGGTTGCCGTTATNGTGGTGTCGGCTGCGGATGATGAGCCGATCGCCATTGTGGGGCTTGGTTGCCGTTATCCGGGTGGGGTGGAGACGCCGGAGGATCTGTGGCGGCTGGTCATGGAGGGCCGGGACGCGATCTCCGAGTTCCCGACCGACCGTGGCTGGGACCTGGGCGGCCTCTTCCACGAAGACCCTGGTCACAGCGGTACGAGCTACGCCCGCGAGGGCGGCTTCGTGGAGGAAGCGGGCCACTTCGACCCGGCCTTCTTCGGGATTTCTCCGCGTGAGGCGCTCGCGATGGATCCGCAGCAGCGGTTGCTGTTGGAGACGTCGTGGGAGGCGTTCGAGCGGGCGGGTATCGACCCGGGTGTGCTGCGGGGCAGCCGTACCGGTGTCTTCGCGGGCGTCATGTACCACGACTACGCCTCGCTGCTGGAGCGCGTGCCGGAAGGCGTCGAAGGCTTCCTCGGTACGGGGAACGCGGCGAGTGTGATTTCGGGTCGGTTGGCGTACACGTTCGGGCTTGAGGGTCCGACGATCACGGTGGATACCGCGTGTTCGTCGTCGCTGGTCGCGCTCCACCTGGCCGTCCAGGCGCTGCGCAACGGCGAATGCTCGCTGGCGCTCGCGGGCGGTGTGACGGTGATGGCGACTCCGGCGCCGTTTGTGGAGTTCTCCCGTCAGCGGGGGCTTGCGGCGGATGGCCGGTGCAAGGCGTTCTCTGCGGACGCCGATGGCACGGGGTGGTCCGAGGGTGCGGGCATGCTGCTGGTGGAGCGGCTGTCGGATGCGCGTCGTCATGGCCACCCGGTGTTGGCGGTGGTGCGTGGCAGCGCGATCAACCAGGACGGTGCGTCGAATGGTCTGACGGCGCCGAACGGTCCGTCGCAGCAGCGCGTCATCCGGCAGGCCCTGGCGAATGCCGGGCTGTCCGCCGCCGAGGTGGACGCGGTCGAGGCGCATGGCACGGGTACGTCGCTGGGTGACCCGATCGAGGCGCAGGCGCTGCTGGCCACGTACGGCCAGGAGCGGGAGGCCGACGGGCCGCTGTGGCTGGGGTCCATCAAGTCGAACATGGGCCACACGCAGGCCGCGGCCGGTGTCGCGGGCATCATCAAGATGGTCATGGCGATGCGGCACGGGGTGTTGCCGCGGACGCTGCACGTGGATGAGCCGTCGCCGCACATCGACTGGTCCGCGGGTGCGGTATCGCTGCTCGGTGAGGCGCGGGAGTGGCCCGAGTCGGGGCGTCCGCGACGTGCGGCGGTGTCGTCGTTCGGGTTCAGCGGGACGAACGCGCACACGATCATTGAGCAGGCGCCGGTTGAGGATGAGGCGCCGCGTGAGGCGGCGGTGACGCCTGGCGTCACGCCGTGGGCCCTGTCCGGCAAGTCGGCCGACGCGCTGCGTGCGCAGGCCGTACGGCTGCTCGCCCACCTGGAGGAGCGGCCCGAGCTGCCGCTGACCGACCTCGGCTACTCGCTCGCGGTCACGCGGGCTGCGTTGGACCACCGTGCGGTGGTGGTCGGCGAGGAGCGCGCCGGGCTGGTCGCGGGTCTGGAGGCGCTGGCGGAGGGCCGCAGCGCTGCGGGGCTCGTTGAGGGTTCGGTGGCGGACGGCAAGATGGCGTTCCTGTTCACGGGTCAGGGCAGCCAGCGGCTGGGGATGGGGCGTGAGCTGTATGACGCCTATCCGGTGTTCGCGGAGGCGCTGGATGCGGTGTGCGATGCGTTGGAGGCACATCTTGAGCAGCCGCTGAAGACGGTGCTATTTGGCGATGACGCTGCGGTTCTGGACCAGACGGGGTTCACGCAGCCCGCGTTGTTCGCCGTCGAGGTCGCGCTGTTCCGGTTGGTCGAGGCGTGGGGTGTGAAGCCGGACTTCCTGTCGGGGCACTCCATCGGCGAGCTGGCCGCCGCCCATGTGGCAGGGGTGCTCTCCCTTACAGACGCTGCGAAGTTGGTGGCGGCGCGTGGGCGGTTGATGCAGGAGCTTCCGGCCGGTGGCGCGATGGTGGCGGTGCAGGCGTCGGAGGACGAGGTGGTGCCGCTGCTCGGTGGGCGGGTGAGCATTGCCGCCGTCAATGGGCCCACGTCTGTGGTCATCGCGGGTGACGACGACGCTGTGGTTGAGGTTGCCGCGTCGTTTGAGGCGCGGGGGCGTAAGACGAAGCGGCTCGCGGTCAGCCATGCCTTCCACTCGCCCCGCATGGACGGGATGCTGGACGCGTTCCGCGAGGTGGCGCAGGGGCTGTCGTACGAGGCTCCGCGCATCCCGATCGTGTCCAACCTGACCGGTGCCGTGGTGTCGGCCGAGGAGATCACCAGCCCGGACTTCTGGGTGCGCCACGTCCGTGAGGCCGTGCGCTTCCTCGATGGTGTGCGCACCCTCGAAGCGCAGGGCGTGACGACGTACGTCGAGCTGGGTCCGGACGGTGTGCTCACCGCCATGGCGCAGGAGTGTGTGACCGGCGACGACGCCGCCTTTGCGTCCGTCTGCCGGAAGGACCGTGGCGAGGTCGAGGCGCTGGTGTCGGCTGTCGCGCGGGCGCATGTCCGTGGCGTGACGGTCGACTGGGATGCCGTTTTCGCCGGTACGGGCGCTGCGCGGGTCGAGCTGCCCACGTACGCCTTCCAGCGCCGCCGGTACTGGCCCCAGGCGTCGGCGTACGGCGTCGCGGGCACGGCCGGGCTGGGGCTGGCGACGGTGGATCATCCGTTGGTGGGGGCTGCTGTGCCGCTCGCGGGTGGTGATGGGTTGCTGTTGACGGGGCGGTTGTCGGTGCAGACGCATCCGTGGCTGCTCGATCACGTTGTGATGGGTTCGGTGTTGCTGCCGGGTACGGCCTTTGTTGAGCTGGCGGTTCACGCTGGTGACCAGGTCGGGTGTGGCCTGGTGGAGGAGCTGACGTTGGAGGCGCCGTTGGTGCTTCCTGAGGTGGGTGGCGTTCAGCTTCAGGTGTCGGTGGGCGCGGCGGATGGTGCTGGGCGTCGTTCGGTCGAGGTGTACTCGCGGCTTGAGGATGCGGCTGCGGATGAGCCGTGGGTGCGTCATGCCTCGGGTGCGCTGGCGGAGGTTGCCCTTACTGCGCCGTCCGATCTGGGTGTGTGGCCTCCGGCGGGTGCGACGCCGGTTGGGCTGGATGGTCTGTATGAGGGCATGGCGGGCCTTGGGTTGGCGTATGGCCCGGTGTTCCAGGGGTTGGTGTCTGCCTGGCGGTTGGGTGATGAGGTCTTCGCCGAGTTGGAGCTTGCGGAGGATGCGCGGTCTGAGGCGGGGGCGTTTGGTCTGCATCCGGCGTTG
>NZ_RIBZ01000073.1:0-1017 GCF_003721215.1 Streptomyces botrytidirepellens | reverse complement strand
TCACCTCACGCACACCACACCCCAGCAACGGATCCACCAACGCACAGACCTCATCCAGCGCCTCAGCGAACACCGGGAAACCCCCGGCCAGCTCACGCCCCATACCAAGACGCTGCGAACCCTGACCCGAAAACACCGCGGACACCGCACCCGACACACCCGGACCAGGAGTACCCGGCACAGCCCCCGCCAGCCGCTCCAACCCGGCAAGCGCCTCATCACGTCCGCCCACGACCACCGCACGGTGATCGAAGACCGAACGCGTCGTCACCAGCGAACGCGCCACATCCACCAACCGCAACTCGGGGCGGGCGGCCAGGTGATCACGCAGAGCCGCCGCCTGACCCGACAACGCCGCATCCNCGCAGAGCCGCCGCCTGACCCGACAACGCCGCATCCGACCTCGCCGACAACACCAGCGGAACCACACCACCTGGCGTTTCCACGCCGGACTCCGCAGCCTCCGCCACGGGCTCCTCGACGAACTGCTCGATGACGACGTGGGAGTTCGTGCCACTCATGCCGAACGACGACACACCCGCGCGCAACGGACCGTCCTCGCGTACCCAGGCGCGCTCCTGTGCCAGCAGTTCGACTCCGCTGCCTTCCCAGTCCACCTCGTGGCTGGGGTTGTCGGCGTACAGGCTGCGCGGCATGACGCCGTTGCGCATCGCCATCACCATCTTGATGACGCCCGCCACACCCGCCGCCGCCTGCGTGTGACCGATGTTCGACTTCAACGAACCCAGATACAGCGGCCTGTCGGCACTGTGGGCCCGGCCGTAGGTGTTGATCAGGGCCTGCGCCTCGATCGGGTCGCCCAGCCGCGTCCCCGTACCGTGCCCCTCCACCACGTCGATGTCGGCCGTGGACAGACCGCTGCCGGCCAATGCGTCGAGGATGACGCGCTGTTGCGCTCTGCCGCTGGGGGCGGTGAAGCCGTTGGAGGCGCCGTCCTGGTTGACGGCGGTGCCACGGACGGTGGCCAGCACACGGTGACCGTTCTTCAGAGCATCA
>NZ_RIBZ01000069.1:0-1022 GCF_003721215.1 Streptomyces botrytidirepellens | reverse complement strand
CATCACCTCACGCACACCACACCCCAGCAACGGATCCACCAACGCACACGCCTCATCCAGCGCCTCAGCGAACACCGGGAAACGCCCGGCCAGCTCACGCCCCATACCAAGACGCTGCGAACCCTGACCCGAAAACACCGCGGACACCGCACCCGACAGAGCGGGACCGGGGGTACCCGACACGGAGGCCGCCAGCCGCTCCAACGCGGCAAGCGCCTCGGCCCGCTCCCCCACCACCACCGCACGGTGATCGAAAACCGAACGCGTCGTCACCAGCGAACGCGCCACATCCACCAACCGCAACTCGGGGCGGGCGGCCAGGTGATCGNTCCACCAACCGCAACTCGGGGCGGGCGGCCAGGTGATCGCGCAGAGCCGCCGCCTGACCCGACAACGCCGCATCCGACCTCGCCGACAACACCAGCGGAACCACACCACCTGGCGTTTCCACGCCGGACTCCGCAGCCTCCGCCACGGACTCCTCGACGAACTGCTCGATGACGACGTGGGAGTTCGTGCCACTCATGCCGAACGACGACACACCCGCGCGGCGCGGATCTTCGCCGCGTTCCCAGGCACGGTCCTCGGCAAGGAGCCGGACCGTGCGTCCGGACCAGTCCACGACCGTGCTGGGGTTGTCGGCGTACAGGCTGCGCGGCATGACGCCGTTGCGCATCGCCATCACCATCTTGATGACGCCCGCCACACCCGCCGCCGCCTGCGTGTGACCGATGTTCGACTTCAACGAACCCAGATACAGCGGCCTGTCGGCACTGTGGGCCCGGCCGTAGGTGTTGATCAGGGCCTGCGCCTCGATCGGGTCGCCCAGCCGCGTCCCCGTACCGTGCCCCTCCACCACGTCAATCCGATCCGCGGTGAGGCGTGCGTTGGTGAGCGCGGCCTCGATCACCCGCTGCTGCGACGGGCCGTTCGGAGCGCTGAAGCCGTTGGAGGCGCCGTCCTGGTTGACGGCGGTGCCACGGACGGTGGCCAGCACACGGTGACCGTTCTTCAGAGCATCA
>NZ_RIBZ01000062.1:0-6664 GCF_003721215.1 Streptomyces botrytidirepellens | reverse complement strand
CTGCGCACACGCGTCCTCGGCGGCCCCATCAACGAGTACCACTACGCCGCTTGACCAGTAGCGATGACTTTTCGAGCCCGACAGGGGCGCCCGATGGGTGGCCCTGACAAGCGTCCGCCACTGTCTGGCGGGCGCGGCCCCTTTCATCTCGTTGGGCCGGGCCGATGAGTTACGGCGCTTGGAGAGGGTCTACAGGTCCGCGAACGGCGGGCAGATGTACGTGATGGCGATCAGCTGTAAGCGGGGCAGCGGCAGCGCCAGCATGAAACCGTCCTCGAGGAGGGGAAGGCGCCGTACGCCGCCGGCGACCCCTGGGCGCGGGCCTTCTCCGATGTCCGTGACGTCGATCCCCATCTCGGCCAGGTCGATGAGCTGTCCGGCGAGCCTTTCCACTTCAGCGACGACGCGGTCGGGCAGTCCCTTCGCCACGTGTTCGAAGTTGGGCTCGTACTCCCACCGCCATCCGCTCTCGACGGTCACCCGCCAGCCCGCCGGTCGATACCCGCTTCGTCCGCCGCGTCGGTCTGGATGGCGGACACCTCGGAGGCGATGGCGCGGGCCTCTGTCAGGTCCTCCACTTGCGCGGCGCGTGCCTCCAGCTCGCGCAGGCGTGCTGCGCGGGCGGGGTGGCGCTCGATCGCCACGGTCAACGCCCATTGCCGCAGGAACCGCCGCATCGGCGCCGCGTCCACATGCTCACGAGCGGCCGCCATCGCCTTCGTCCGGTCGGCGTCGAATGCGGCCACCTGGCTCGGCGCGATCCGCACCAGCGCGGCACGCAGCTCTTCCGCGGTCGCCTTGGGCTGCGGGATCAGCGGGTTGTGTCCGTCGGCTACTGCCTCGCTCATGCTGCCTCGCTCCGTGTCGTGCTCGCCGGGGCCTCGACGATCCGCGGCTCCGTACGTCCCGTGAGCAGCTCAACGATCTGCGCCTGGTTCCGGTCCATCTTCTGGCCGAGCTCTTCGATGTCGCCTTTCAGCTGGTCGACCTTGTGGTCAAGGTTCCCGGCCTTCTGGTCGAGGTTCCCGATCTGGAGACGCACCGCGGTCAGGTCGCTCGTTATGATCCCGAACTCGCGGTCGTTCTTCTCCGCGACCTCTTCGAAACGCCTGGTCAGCGCGGCGAGTTCGCCGTGGGCGATGGGGTCCTCGGGCACGCGGGGCGCTCCTGCCAGATCATGGAAACGAGCAGACATCAGGCGGTCCACGATATCGCGCTCGCCGGGCGCCGGTCCCGGCCGTGCACTTCTCCGACGACCCATGAAAGTGACGCACCGTGCGTGGGTCACTCTCGACCCCCAGGACCGTAGAAGACGAAGTTGCCCGGAACGCTGTGCGTCCCGGGCAGCATGCGTGGGGCGGCAGCCGCGAGCTCCTGGAGGAGTTGCAGGTCTCAGCCGTCTCAGGCCGCGGTTGGGGGGTTTGCCGTTCCGGCGGTGCGGCGGTGTTCGGCGTTGATGCGCTGGGCTTCTTCGAGTTGGTCTTCGAGGATGATGATGCGGCAGGCGGCCTCGATGGGGGTGCCTTGGTCGACGAGTTCCCGGGCGCGGGCGGCGATGCGCAGCTGGTAGCGGGAGTAGCGGCGGTGTCCGCCCTCGGAGCGGAGCGGGGTGATCAGGCGGGCTTCGCCGATGGCGCGGAGGAAGCCCTGGGTGGTGCCGAGCATTTCAGCGGCCCGGCCCATCGTGTAGGCGGGGTAGTCGTCGTCGTCGAGACGGCTGTAGGAGTCGTCTGCTGTCATTGCACCTCTCTGTGGAACGCGTGGAGGGGCCCTGGTGCCATTGGCACCAGGGCCCCGAAGGAACTGCTACACCATCTGCCGGCCCTGGTACTGCGCCGGCTTCCTGTTTCCGCAGACCCGACCAAGATGCTGTCGGGGGTGCGGGGATCGCGGTTGCTTGACCGGAGACCACCTCACTATCGATGTCCTGCGGTACCCGGGCTCAAGACTTCCGCCCGGGCGATCCTGATGGCGCTTGGCTCCTCCGTTTCTTCCCTCTGGGATCAATCACTTACCTACTGCTGGTGATGCGAACTGCTCTGTGGCCTGCGGTAGCGCCACTCTTCGGCAGCCAGCCCCGTCGCCCGTCCTGCGTCTGCTCTGGCTTAGCACCCCACTGCCGAACTTCCCGGTGCGCGCGTCCGCAGCCGACGCCTTCACCGAGGTGCTGCTCACTGACTTCACTGCTGGGTACTGCGAACTGCATGTACCGAACTGCGGTACTGCTCACGGCAGCCCCTGATCACTGCGGGCCACCCGGTCCGGTCGCCAGTCCCGTCGCCGTTTTGCACTGACTCTGGCTTCGGAACTCCACCACCGCACCGTCCTGCGAACTGCAACTGCGGGTACTGCTGGCCGGCAGTTCGTCTCTGCCAGGCCTCGTTGATCTCGGCTACGAGAGAAACCATAACTACGCCATCGCTCAATGTCTACTCCGGCCGACATAGATTTCCCCGCGATCGGTGATGAGGTAATCGACCTCGAGCAATGAGTTAACGGGCCGCAGGCCGGGCACAAGCCCCGGGCAGGCGGGACTGGGCTTTGACGATCCAGAGACCAGGGGGACCTGATGGACACGATGAGCGTCAACGTCGCGACCCTCCGCTCCGCGACATCCGTCGCCGACACACGCGAGAGCGACGACATCGCCGCGGCCCCGGTCGTCGACGACAACGGCGCCCCCCTCGGCATGGTGTCCGCGTCCGACGTGCTGCGGCACGAGACCGGCAGGCCCGATCCGCAGGGGCAGGACGGGAACGACGAGCGTGCCTGGGGCAAGGCCCGGGCCCAGGCCGCGGGCGCGCTCATGAGCAGCCCCGTCTTCACCGCCCGCGCCGACTGGACGATCCCCCGGGTCGCGCGGGAACTCCGCAGGCGGCACGTCAAGCAGCTGCCGGTGGTCGGCGACGACGGGCTCCTCACCGGCATCGTCAGCCGCAGCGATCTCCTCGACGCCTTCATCCGCTCCGACCTCGAGATCCGCGACGAGGTCGAGCAGGACGTCCTCGGGCGCATCCTCGGCCTGGACGAGGGCACCGTCACGGTCGAGGTCCGTGACGGGGACATCACCCTTCGGGGCCACGTCCCGGAACCGCGCCTCATCCCGGTAGTCGTGGGCCTCTGCCAGGGCGTCGACGGTGCGTCGCCGCCGTGGACACCCACCTCGCCGCCGCGGGCTAGGTGGTCCGCCCTGGGAGTTTCGAGTCTGCTCTCGAGCATCCGGGTGAGGCCGCATGTCGGGCCAGCGTGTGGGCCAGGTCGGTGCGGTACGACAACGACATGGCCACTCACCCCGACCCTCAGCCGAACACGGAGAGCGCGAGCCGCGAATCCCTGGCGAACCGCAAGGGCTACGACGACCGCTTCCTGGGACCGGCTGTCCCGCTGCCCGTGCCTGCCGATTCGGGTATCGAAACGGTGATCCTCCCGTACGCCAACTTCGCCGTGGTCTTCCGCCCGGACCGGCGGTTGGCCGCGGCAACCGCCGTCATGATCGACGGTGCCCGCCTCATCGACGTGCCGCGCGAGGACGAGTGGCGCTTCGACCCCCGCCTGCCCGAGGCCCAGCAGGCCGGCCACCTCATCTACCAGGACAACCCGCTGGACAAAGGACACCTGGTCCGCCGCCTCGACCCCGTATGGGGACCCGACGCGCCCAAGGAAACGACTCGAATAGGCGACATGAGTTCCGTGTTGAGATCGATGGGATCGAACTCCCGGACGAGGTAGTGCGGCGGATGGACGCTCTCGCCCCAGCCTGAACCCATTGCCCCGGCATGACGCCTCCAGCTGGTGGAGAGTGGTGGAGAAGGCCAGGACCAGGGCGCGCACACCGCGGCCGAGCGGCCCACGGTCACGGGATGTCGACGAGGGAAGGGTTGATCATCCTTCCGTAGCCAGGCCGCTGCTCTCCACCAAGGGCATCGGCAGCCGAAGACCCATGCCCGGCGGCGGCTCAGGACACCGCCCGGCGGAGCTCCAGCACGTGCTCGTCGCAGCGCAGGACCTCCAGCTCGCGGTCCGGCTCGTCACCCCCGGGGAAGGGGACGGCCAGTCGGCGGCCCTCCAGCAGCCGCCATCGGCCGGGCACCGGTTCCGGGGCGTCCGCCGGGCCCATGAGGTAGTCGATGAACGTACCGTCCGTCCGGAACTCCAGCCCGCCGCGACCGTGCGCGAGAGGGAAGTCGTAGGTGTCGGGCCGGTAGACCGTAACGCCTTCGGTGTCCTCCTCGAAGGAGTGCCACCACCTCTGGAAGAGGCTGCGGGGAAGTTCGTTCATCGCTTGACCACCTCACTGTCGCATATGCAATTTGCCGTCTTTGCCCGTATATGCCTACCCTCAAATGGAGGAGTGGCGGCAGGGTCCCCCACACGGCACAGACGGCCCACGCGGCAGACCGCCGGGCCCGCGCGCTTTTCATCCCCGCGAGGTTTCTCTCCCGCGCGAGGTTCTCGCTTCGGCGCTCGCACGCACGAGCGGCATCCCGGCACTGGCAGGAGGCACAGCCATGTCCGATGAATCCTTCCGCAGCGCTTTCTCCGACCAAACCGACTGGTGCGGCACGATGGCCGCCCACCAGCACCTCCTCGACACCAAGCCCGACTACGCCGACAACCGGAGGCTGATCGAGGAGGCCGCGTCCGTCTATGAGAGCGGCGAGCGGAGAATGGCGAGAGAAGAAGTGATCGACATCCCCGTCGTCGTGCACGTCGTGCACCACACCGATGAGCAGAACATCAGTGACGCGCAGATCCGCAGCCAGATCGATGTACTCACCCGCGACTTCGGGAAGAAGAACCTGGACATCAGCAAGGTGTCGACGGCCTGGCAGGGCCTCGCCGAGGATGCCCGCATCCGCTTCCACCTCGCCACCACTGATCCGATCGGCCGGACCACGACCGGCATCACGCGCACCAGGACCTCGCGGACCAGCTTCGCACCTCCCGACCCGGAGGCCACCGACCCTGAGAAGAGGAAGGGCAACCAGGTCAAGTTCACGCAGTCTGGGGGCCAGGACGCCTGGCCCGCCAACACCTACCTCAATCTCTGGGTCTGCCAGTTGGAGAGGAGTCTGCTTGGCTACGCCCAGTTCCCGGGCGGGCCGGCCGCCACGGACGGCGTCGTCATCACGTACAAGGCCTTCGGAACCAACGGGACCGCCACCGCACCGTTCCACGGAGGCCGCACGGCAACGCACGAGGTCGGGCACTGGCTCAACCTGCGCCACATCTGGGGCGACAAGCGGGGGTGCGCCGGTGACGACTTCGTCGCGGACACCCCCAACCAGGAAGGGCCCAACTTCGGGAGCCCGTCCTTCCCGCACGTGACGTGCAACAACGGGCCGAACGGAGACATGTTCCAGAACTACATGGACTACACCGACGACGCGGCGATGTTCATGTTCACCAAGGGCCAAGTGGCCCGGATGCACTCCACCTTCGAGAACGCCCGTATGACGTTCGCTGCCCGCGAGACCGTCCTGGCGTAACCAGCGGCGAGGGCCTGTCCGGCGGGGTCTCGCCGGACAGGCCCCACAGAGCCGTCAGAGCGGGCTGAGGCGTGCCTTGAGCAGGCAAAACTCGTTGCCCTCGGAGTCGGCAAGCACGTGCCACTGCTCCTCGCCGGTCTGGCCGGCGCGCCCCGAGCTTTAGGAGGCGTTCGAGCTCGGCGTCCTGATCGCGGTCAGTGGCGTTGACGTCGACGTGCCGAGATCACCATCGTCTGGGCCGACTCCGCCTACGCCGGAAAACTCGTCGACTGGGCGAAACGCCACCTCAACCTCACCCTCAAGACCGTCAGCCGCCCCAAGGACACCTCCGGCTTCGTCGTACTGCCCCGCAGGTGGGTGGTGGAGCGGAGTCTGGCGTGGATGATGTACGCCCGTCGGCACGCGAGAGACTACGAACGGCTCGTCCAACACTCCGAGACCCTGATCACCTGGGCGGCCATCACGCTCATGACCCGCCGCCTCACCAAGAACCACCGTCGTCGACAGACCGCGGAGTCCTCGTTCACGCAAGCCGCGTGATTGAGGCAGGATCTCGCCCTCGTCTGGTTCGTTGTTATCCGTCACTCTTCCTTGTGGGTGGGCTGACTGGCCATCCTCTGTCAGTGGTCCGCGTGGAGGAGCCGAAATGGGTGACTTAAACCAGCGCGCCCCAGTGATGGCGATTCCTGAAAACGGCCGGGGTCGATCCTCACCTCACTTGGTTGTTCCTTGATGTGTGTGGGGAAGCTGGGGAGCGAGGAGCGGGGCTTGATCACCTGCGGGTAGGTTCTGGCCATGACTGATGACTGGCGGATGGACCGGATCGGGGCTGCCCTGCGGGGGGAGAACCCGACCGTGTTGCGGCGGCTTGAGTCGGGATTCGCGGTGATCGGGGACGTTCAGTTCTTGCCGGGTTACTCGGCCTTCCTCGTGGACGAACCCGGTGTTCAACGGCTGTCTGACCTGCCGAAGACCAAGCGACTGGCGTTTCTGTCCGATATGGACCAGCTCGGAGAGGCGGTTGAGCATGCCTGTCGGCGGCTGGATCCCGATTTTCGCCGGGTGAACCTGGAGATCCTCGGTAACACGGATCCGTTCTTGCATGCCCACGTCTGGCCGCGGTTCGAGTGGGAGCCGGCCGAGCTGGTGGGCAAGCCTGTGTGGCTGTATCCGCA
>NZ_RIBZ01000061.1:0-1330 GCF_003721215.1 Streptomyces botrytidirepellens | reverse complement strand
GGCACAACTGGACCACCGGAGCCACAGCCAAGCGATCCCTGATCGCCTACGACCACTGAGAACATCGGACTCATTCATCTAGCCGTAGAGTTGACCGGATGAGCAGGGATCTACGCATGTGCTTCATCGGCGACTCCTTTGTCCAGGGCATCGGTGACCCGGAGCACCGGGGCTGGGTTGGCCGGGTGCTCCAGGCCACCTGCGGTGATGTCACAGCTTTCAATCTCGGGATCCGGCGCAACACCTCCGAGGATGTCCTGCGTCGATGTTGGCAGGATGTCGCACCGCGCACCCTGCCCGATGCCGACAATCGGCTGGTCGTTTCCTTCGGTAGCAACGACATGGTTGAGGAGGAAGGCAAGGTCCGCGTTGCCCCCTCCCGCTGTGTGGGCAACCTGGCCTCGCTCCTCGACGGGTGCAGGCAGCGGGCGATCGGTGCGCTGGTCGTAGGTCCCCCGCCCGTCGTCGACGCAGGTGAAGGCCATCTGCGACGGACCTCGCAACTGGCCGAGGAGATGGCCGCTCTCTGCCGCTCGCGGCACGTCCCGTTCATCGCCACGACCCAGGCCCTTGCCAGTGACCCTGCCTGGACGAGGGAAGCACTGGCCGGCGACGGTGCCCACCCAGGCAGCGCGGGCTACCACAGGCTCACTGACATCGTCCTCGCCGGCAGGTGGCACGAATGGACCGCTCGCCCAGGCCAATAGTCGGCTTCCGCCACTCGGTGTCGCCCTCTGTCATATTCGCGGCCAGATAGTTCCCCACCAACTGCCGCGAGCGGGGAATCGGAACTGGCCACCCACACCCAGCCATGACCTTCACGAAACTGCGGACAGAGCCCTGAAAACGGCCGGGGTCGCTCCTCGCCTCACTTGGTTGGTCCTTGATGTGTGTGGGGAAGCTGGGGAGCGAGGAAGCGGGGCTTGATCACCTGCAGGTAGGTTCTGGCCATGACTGATGACTGGCGGATGGACCGGATCGGGGCTGCCCTGCGGGGGGAGAACCCGACCGTGTTGCGGCGGCTTGAGTCGGGATTCGCGGTGATCGGGGACGTTCAGTTCTTGCCGGGTTACTCGGCCTTCCTCGTGGACGAACCCGGTGTTCAACGGCTGTCTGACCTGCCGAAGACCAAGCGACTGGCGTTTCTGTCCGATATGGACCAGCTCGGAGAAGCGGTTGAGCGGGCCTGTCGGCAGCTGGATCCCGATTTTCGCCGGGTCAACCTGGAGATCCTCGGTAACACGGACCCGTTCTTGCATGCCCACGTCTGGCCGCGGTTCGAGTGGGAGCCGGCCGAGCTGGTGGGCAAGCCTGTGTGGCTGTATCCGCA
>NZ_RIBZ01000060.1:0-686 GCF_003721215.1 Streptomyces botrytidirepellens | reverse complement strand
TCGGTGACGGGGTTGCGTTTGCCCGCGACGATGGTGTTCGACTATCCGACACCCCATGCCCTGGCCACCTACCTGTGCACCCGGTTGGTGGGCGAGTCCGCGGTGGCCCGTGGCCCCGCGATGACGGTGGCCGACTCCGGTGAGCCGATCGCAATCGTGGGGATGACCTGCCGGTTCCCTGGTGGCGCGACATCCCCCGAGAAGCTGTGGGAGCTGGTCGCCTCGGGTCAGGACGTGATCGGGGAGTTTCCGACCGGTCGGGGCTGGGACCTGGACGGCCTCTTCCACCCGGACCCCGACCACCCCGGCACCAGCTACGCGAACGAGGGCGGCTTCCTCCACGATGCCGACGCGTTTGATGCGGGGTTCTTCGGTATCAATCCGCGGGAGGCGTTGGCGACGGATCCGCAGCAGCGGTTGCTGCTGGAGGCGGCGTGGGAGGTGGTGGAGCGGGCGGGTATCGACCCGGTGTCGTTGAAGGGCAGTCCTACCGGGGTCTACGCCGGGGTGATGTACCACGACTACGCTGCCGGGCTCAGCAGCGGCGCCGACAGCAAGCTCGAAGGCTATGCGATGCTCGCGGGGTCGGGCAGCGTGGTCTCGGGCCGGGTGGCGTACACGCTGGGGTTGGAGGGTCCGGCGGTGACGGTGGATACGGCGTGTTCGTCGTCGTTGGTGGCGATGCA
>NZ_RIBZ01000011.1:0-11678 GCF_003721215.1 Streptomyces botrytidirepellens | reverse complement strand
CGGGCTGCGGCGGCGTCCTGCGGGAGAGCTGGGCGGGCGGGCCGCCGCGCTTGGCCTCACTCTCCTGAGCGATGATCCCCAGCGCGTCGGGCTGGGACAGCACCGGGTCGTGTTCGAGGATCGCCCGCTCCATGTCACGCAGTACGCGGCCGGGCTCCAGGCCCAGCTTGTCGGCGAACGCGGTCCTCGTACGGCGGTAGAGCTCCAGCGCGTCCACCTGGCGGCCACAGCGGTACAGGGCCAGCAGCAACTCGGCGCACAGCCGTTCCCGTACCGGCTCCGCGACGACCAGCGCCTCCAGTTCCTGCACCACCTTGTGATGTCCGCCGCAAGCCAGCTCGGCCTCGAACAGGTCCTCCTGCACGGTGAGGCGCGCCTGCTGGATCGCGGTCAGCTCCGGCCAGTCCGTGCCGGCCTCGGCCAAGTCCGCCAGGACCGGGCCCTGCCACATTTCCAGCGCCGTCCGGAGGGTCTTCGCCGCGGCGGTCCAGGACCCGGCCGCGAGTTCGGCACGTCCGCTGTCCGCCGTCGCCTGGTAGGCGGTCAGATCCAGCGCGTCGGTGTGCACGCTGAGCAGGTAGCCGGGCGCGTGGGTCAGCAGCATCGGTGCGGGGGCGGCACCCTCGCCGGTCCCACCGCCCCCGCGGTCCGCGATGCCGGCCTCGCCGCCCTCGCCCTCGATGTCCTCGGCGGACAGCAGACCGCGCAGGCTGGAGATCGCGTTCTGCAGCATCTTCCGCGCCGTGGGCGGCGGGTTGCCCGTCCACAGCGCACGCAGCAGGGTGCTGGTCGCCACCACCTGGTTCGCGTGCAGCAGGAGGAATCCGAGTGCGGCGCGCTGTTTGATCCCGCCCAGCGCCACGGGGCCACCTCGGTCGAGGACAGTCAGCGGACCCAGCACCCGGAACTTCATACCGAAATCGCTCCCGTTCCATCCGCCGTGGTGGACATCCCCACATTCCGCCGGCCGGAATGCCCGAGAGCACGCACGCCGAGGGGTGGGCGCCTGGGCCCCCCGTCGGCCCGGCCAGGATGCTACGGGAGCGCTACTGGGGAAATCACCGGCTTCGGCTCCGGGGGCGAAGGGCGAGGGCGAGTCAGGAGGCGCGCCAACGCAGCGACCGGTCGGCGATGGTGAGGGCGAGCGCCGTCATCACGGTCAGCACCAGGATGTCGAGGCCGAAGGTGGCATCGATGTTGTCGCTGACGCTGCGCCGGATGGCGTCCGACCCGTAGGTGGTGGGCATGACCCAGCTCAGGGCCTTCAGCGGCAGCGGCAGGGCCTTGGCCGGGATGAGCAGAGGAGCGCCGAGCAGCAGGACGAAGTTCAGCACGTAGGTGACGATCGAGATCAGCTCGATGCGGTCGATCAGGCTGCCGATGACCAGGCCGAGCGCCGCGAGCGGGAGCGCGGTCAGCGGATAGACGATGAGGAGCATCGGCGACAGCGTCAAGTCCAGGCCGTAGAGCAGCCGCACCGCGATCAGCGAGGTCACCAGGCCCGGGGCGATGAGCAGCAGGCGGGCGGCGACGAACGCCATCACGAACGCCACCTTGCTGATCGGCAGTGAGGCGTAGTACAGCATCGATCCCTCGGCCTTGATCGCACCTATCCGCTGCGCGATCGCCGTGGTGCCCAGTGCCGCGATCGCGAACACGCCGGAGCCACTGGCGATGTACGTCAGGCTCAGCTCGTCGGTCAGCCCGGAGCCGATCCGGGAGAAGCCGAACACCATCGTCAGCGGCATAAAGATGCCGAACACCATGTGCACGTGCCAGGAGGTGCGGACGGTCAGCATGTGCTCGAACCACAGGTACTTGAACGAGGTGCCGAACCGGCCGAGCCGCTCCCGCAAGGGCATCCGGCCCCGGCCCTGGGACTGGGAGTGGGAGTGGGCCCGGGCGCGGGCCCGGCGGGACGTCCCGGAGACCGGCGCCGCGGGTTCGGCGGCGGGGGGCTCGGCGGCGGGGGGCTCGGCGGCGGGGAGTTCCATGGCCGCCGGCCGGTGGCCGTTCGGCGCGGCGGCGGCCGCCGTCTTCCCCGCGTCACCGCTCTCCGCTGAACCGCCGCCTCCCGCCGGAGTCGTCACCAGTTCCCTGGCGGCCGCGGCATAGGAGTCCTGTCTCGGGTTCAGGGTGAGGTAGACGTCTTCCAGGGTCGGACGGGCAAAGCGGAAATCGTCGACACGCTTCACGCCGACATCGGTGACCAGCACCTCGATCAGCGGCTGGAGCCGGTCCGTCGCCGCGGTGATCAGGTAGCTGCCGCTGCGGCTACCCTGGCTGACCTCACCGACCGTGCTGAGCCGCGAAATCTCCTCCGGGGTGAGGCTGCCGCCGTCGCGGACGAACAGCTCCAGCCGCGCCTGCGCGCCGATCTGCTCCTTGAGTTCACCGGGCGTGCCCATCGCGGTGATCCGGCCACCGTGCATCACCGCGACCCGGTGCACGGCCTTCTCGGCCTCCAGCACGTTGTGTGTCACCAGGACGACCGTGGCGCCCTCGAGGGTGCTGCGGCGCTCGATCATCTCCCAGATCAGACGCCGGTTGTGCGGATCCAGCTCATTGGTCGGCTCGTCCAGCACGATCAGCTCGGGGTGGCCCATCAGCGTCATGCCGAAGTTCACCAGGCGCATCAGGCCGCCGCTGAGCCGCTCCACCTGACGGTCGGCGTACGGGCCGAGGCCCAGCTCGTCGATCAGCGCGTCGGTCTGGCGGCGGGCGTCGCTCTCGCTCTGGCCGCGCAGCCTGCCGGTGTAGTGCAGAGCCCGACGGGTCTCGATCAGCCGCATGGAGAGCCCCGCCTGCGGCAGGAAGCCGACAGTGGACTTCACCGTCTCCGGGTAACGGGTCACATCGACGCCGTTGACCATGATCGAACCGGAGGTGGGCCGCACGAGTCCGAGCAGCTGCAACACCAGCGTCGTCTTACCGGCGCCGTTCGCGCCGAAAAGGCCGAAGACCTGCCCGCGGGGCACGCTGAAGTTCAGGCCGTCATTGGCCTTGATCAGCTCTCCGTTGCGCCCCGGATAGGCGCGTACAAGATCGCGCACCTCGACCGCCGTATCGCCACTCGTTTTGACCATGCCCCACGCCCTATCGCCTCATCGGCTCACGAACCGGGCACGCGCCACTGATCCGCCGCCTACGTATCGGGTTTCTCGTGCTCAGCGGACCCGGCACGAACGCATCGCGCTACCGCGAGCGAAAAATTTCCACGGCTTCGCACCCAAGCTATGTCAGGCGCGATCCTCGCGTCATTGGAACTTCTCCACTGTTCGCCCAGCGGGAATGCCCGCCGACGTCGCCGAACCGTTTACCACGGGAACGTCTCGGGTTTTCCCTATCCTGTTTACGATCCGCCGAGCTCCTCGTCGAGGAAAGCGAACATCTCGTCATCCGACGCGGCGTCGAAGTCGAGCTCGGCGGAGTTCTCCTGGGCGCGCAGTGTGGCCCACCGTGACCTGAGGACTTCGATCCGTCCCGCGATCTGCTTGTGCGCCGTGGCGTCCACGCTCACCTTCGCGATCACCTGCTCCAGTTTGTCCAGCGTGGCGAGGATCGAGCCGGAGCCCTCGACTTCCGCCGACACCAGCTGAGTGTGCAGATGGGCCGCGAGCTCGCTCGCCGTCGGGTAGTCGAGGGCCAGCGTGGCCGGAAGCCGCAGCCCGGTCGCCGTGCTCAGTGCGTTGCGCAGTTCCACCGACGTCAGCGAATCGAAACCGAGATCGCGGAATGCGCGGGACGGATCGACCGCGGCCGCGCCGTCATGCCCGAGTACCGCCGCGACGTGTCCGCACACCAGATCCAGCAGGGCATCGCGTTGCTCGGCCTCGTCCATTCCCTCCAGCCGTTGTACGAGGCCGGGGTCCGTGGCGGCCCGGCCTGCCGCGCGGCGGCTCCGGACCAGGCCGCGCAGTCGCGGCGGCACCTCGGCGCGGGCCCGCAGGGCGGGCAGGTCCAACCGGACCGGCAACAGCACCGGATCCGCCGTGGCCAGGGCGGCGTCGAACAGCGCCACCCCCTGCTCGACGGACAGCGGCGGGAATCCCGAGCGGTGCATCCGCTCCCGGTCGACGGCGCTCAGCTCACCGAGCATGCCATCGGTCTGCTCCCACGGGCCCCAGGCCAACGACACACCCGGCAGCCCCCGATCTCGCCGGTACCGCACCAACGCGTCCAGGAACGCATTCGCCGCGGCGTAACTCCCCTGACCAGCACTGCCCAACGTGCCCGCCGCGGAGGAGAACACCACGAACGCAGACAAGTCCAAGCCCTGCGTCAGCTCATGCAGATGCCACGCCGCGTCCACCTTCGGACGCAACACCGCATCGACACGCTCGGGAGTCAGCCCACCGATGATGCCGTCGTCCAGCACCCCTGCGCTGTGCACCACCGCGGACACCTCATGCCCGGCCAGTACCTCGGCCAGCGCCTCCCGATCGGCCACATCACACGCCACCACCTGGGCACGGGCGCCCAGTCCGGCGAGTCCGGCGACCAGGTCCTCAGCACCCGGGGAAGCCATCCCCCGCCGGGACAGCAGGAGCAGGTCCCGTACGCCGTGCTCGGCCGCCAGGTGCCGGGCCACCACCGCACCCAGACCGCCGGTGCCGCCCGTGATCAGAACCGTGCCCGAACCGGCCCAGGACGCGCCGGGCTCCGGTAGGGGGTCCGGGTCCGGTGTCTGCTCCGGCTCCGGCGCTTGTGCCCGTACCAGCCGAGCCGTGAGGAGGTGCCCCTCACGGATCGCCAGTTCCGGCTCCGGCGTCGTCAGCGCCCGCGCCAGGACCGGGCCGGGAACCTCCGTACCGCTCAGATCCAAGTCCAGGTCCAGCAGCGTGATCCGGTCCGGATTCTCCGTCTGCGCGGAGCGCATCAGGCCCCACGCCGAGGCCGCTGCCACATCATCGCCGCTGGTGGCATTGCGCGTCAGCACGACGAGTCGGGATTCGGTGAACCGCTCCCCCGCCAGCCAGTCCTGCGCCAGGCGCAGGGCCTGCGACACCGTGGCGTGAACGGCTTCCACCCGCCCGGCGTCGGGCTCGGTGTTCAGCTGGACCAGAACCACGTCCGGCACCGGGGTCTCGGTCGCGGCCAACGCCGCCAGATCCGGGTACGCGTACGCCCGGACCTCGGTCCCCGCAGAGCGCAACAGCTCGGTCACGTCGTCCGCCAGGCCGACCGCGGCCACCTCGGGCGGTTCGGTCCCGACCTGCTCGGTGGCCGCGGTCCACTCCGTACGGAAGAGGGAGTCCCCGACCACCGCCGGGCCGGTGCCGAGTTGTTCGGGTGTGACGGTGCGGACCACCAGACCGTCCACCGTGAAGACCGGCCGCCCCGCGGTATCGACGGCCTCGATCGTGACCGTGTCCTGCCCGGCACGCGACAGTCGTGCCCGCACCGACGTGGCGCCGGAGGCGAACAGCGACACGCCCTCCCAGGAGAACGGCAGAGCTCCCCCTTCGCCGTCCTGCGCGGCGCCGGTGAATCCGGCGACGTGCAGGACCGCGTCCAAGAGCGCGGGATGAGCGCCGAACCCGTCGACGTCGGTGTCCATGCCGATGTCGGTATCGGCCACGGCGGCGGTATCGGGGGCTTCGGGCAGGGCGACTTCGGCGAACACCTCGTCGCCGAGCCGCCACGCGGACCGCAGGCCCCGGAACACCGGTCCGTAGTCGAACCCGGATTCGGCCAGCTGCGCGTAATGGTCGTCGAGGTCGATCGGTTCGGCGCTCGCCGGCGGCCAGGCGGCCGTATCGAAGCCGACGATGGATTCGACAGGGTCGTCGGTCAGCGCACCGACGGCGTGCTGCGTCCACTGCGCGCCCGAGTCGTCATCGGGCCGCGAGTGGACGGTGACAGTGCGCCGCCCGTCCTCATCCGCCGCACCGACTCGCACCTGGATCTGCACCGCGCTTCGTTCGGGCAACACCAGCGGTGCGGCCAGGGTCAGTTCCTCGACCCGGCCACTCCCGACCTCGTCACCGGCCCGGATCGCCAACTCCACGAAAGCCGTACCCGGCAGCAGGATCCGGCCCATGATCGTGTGGTCGGCCAGCCACGGATGCGAGGCCAACGACAGGCGACCGGAGAACACCACACCGTCCGAGTCGGCCAACGACACCGCCGCACCCAGCAACGGATGCCGTGCCGAGGCCAGCCCCGCGGACCGTACGTCCCCTGCGTCGACTGCGGTGGTGGGCCAGTACCGCTGCCGTTGGAAGGCGTAGGTGGGCAGTTCGACCTGCCGCGCACCGGTGCCGGTGTAGAACGCCCGACAGTCGACGGCGATTCCGGTCACGTGCAGACGGGCGAGCGCGGTAACCGCCGCGCTCTCCTCCGGACGGTCCTTACGCAGNTAACCGCCGCGCTCTCCTCCGGACGGTCCTTACGCAGCACCGGAACGACCACGGCCTCATCCGGTACCGACTCCCGGACCAGGGCCGACAGCACACCATCCGGCCCCAGCTCCAGGAACGTCCCCACCCCGGCCCCGGCCAATGCCCGAACGCCATCGGCGAACCGCACGGTCTCCCGCACATGCCGCACCCAGTACTCCGCCGAACACAACTCCCCCGCCGCAGCGAGTCCACCGGTCAGATTCGACACCACCGGAATCGTGGGCTCACCGAACTCCAGACCAGCCACAACGGCACGGAAATCATCCAGCATCGAAGACATGAGCGGCGAGTGGAACGCGTGACTCACCGCGAGCCTGCTCGTACGCCGCCCCTCGGCCTCAAACCGCGCCGCAACCTCCAGCACCGCAACCTCATCGCCGGAGACCACCACCGAAGAGGGCCCATTCACCGCCGCGATCGACACCTGATCGGACAGCAACGGCGCGACCTCGTCCTCGGCCGCCTCGACCGCCACCATCGCCCCACCGGGCGGCAGCGCCTGCATCAACCGAGCCCGCGCGGACACCAAAGCACACGCGTCCTCAAGCGACAGGACACCCGCCACGTGGGCGGCCGCGACCTCGCCGATCGAATGCCCACCCACGAAGTCCGGCCGCACCCCAAAGGACTCCACCAGCCGGAACAACGCCACCTCAACCGCAAACAGGGCAGGCTGGGCCGACCCGGTGCTGTTCAGGGCCTCGACATCCTCGCCCCACATCACCTCGCGCACCGAATCGCCAAGGTGCGCAAGTACGGCGTCCAGCGCCTTTGCGAACACCGGGAATCGGCCATACAACTCTCGGCCCATACCCAGCCGCTGCGCACCCTGCCCCGAGAACACCACAGCCAACGAACCCTGACCAACCGCACCTCGTGCAGCCTCGACCACACCCGAGTCAGAGGCCAGCAACACCGCCCGATGCTCAAACACCGACCGCCCGACAGCCAGCGAGAAACCCACATCCAGCGGAGAACGGGCCCCCTCGTCATCGGCAAAGGACCTCAGCTGGTCCACCTGCGCGTCCAGCGCGGCCTCGGTCTTCGCCGACACCACCCACGGCACCACACCCGGCACCACCACCGCCTCCGGCTCCCCGACCGGCAGCTCGACCACAGGCGCAGCCTCAAGAATCACATGCGCATTCGTGCCGCTGATACCGAACGACGACACACCCGCCCGACGCGGACGCCCCACCTCCGGCCACACAGTGTTGTCCGCCACCAGCTCGACATCCCCGGCCGTCCAGTCCACATGCGACGACGGCACCTCGGCGTGCAGGGTGCGCGGCAGCACCCCATGCCGCATCGCCATGACCGTCTTGATCACACCCGCGACACCCGCCGCAGCCTGCGTATGACCAATATTCGACTTCACCGAGCCGAGCAGCAGCGGACGCCCCGAGTCCCGATCCTGCCCATACGTGGCCAGCAACGCCTGCGCCTCGATCGGATCACCCAGAGTGGTCCCGGTTCCGTGCGCCTCCACCGCATCGACATCGACCGGGGACAGCCCGCCACTGGCCAGCGCCTGCCGGATCACCCGCTGCTGGGACGGACCATTCGGCGCAGTCAACCCATTCGACGCGCCATCCTGGTTCACCGCGCTGCCCCGCAGCACCGCCAGCACCGAGTGCCCGTTCCGCTCAGCGTCGGACAGCCGCTCCAGCACCAGCATGCCGACACCCTCGCCCCAGCCGACGCCATCAGCCGAGTCCGAGAACGCCTTGCACCGGCCATCAGGAGACAGCCCGCCCTGCCGCGAGAACTCCACAAACGTCGTCGGCGTCGACATCACCGTCACACCACCGGCCAACGCCAGCGAACACTCACCCGCACGCAACGCCTGCGCCGCCAGATGCATCGCCACCAACGACGACGAACACGCCGTATCAACCGTCACCGTCGGACCCTCAAGCCCGAGCGTGTACGACACCCGGCCCGACGCCACACTCGGCGCACTGCCATTGCCCCGGAACGCCTCGAATTCCCGGGCCGTCAGCAGGTTGCGGTAGTCGTTGTACATCACCCCGGCGAACACCCCGGTCCGGCTGCCCCGCAACGACACCGGATCCACACCGGCACGCTCAACGGCCTCCCACACCGTCTCCAGCAACAACCGCTGCTGCGCATCAGTCGCCAACGCCTCACGCGGACTCATCCCGAAGAACGCCGGGTCGAACGCGCCCGGGTCCCGGAGAAAGCCACCCGCATGGGTCGAGGACGTGCCCGGATGGCCGGGATCCGGGTGGTACAAACTGCCCAGGTCCCAGCCCCGGTCGGCGGGGAAATCGCCAATCGCGTCCACCCCTGCCGTCACCAGCTGCCACAACTGTTCCGGAGACGACACCCCACCCGGGTACCGGCAGGCCATCCCCACGATCACCACCGGATCATCCGCGACCGAAGGCAGCGCAGCAACTGGCGCCGACACACCCGTATCCGCCCCCAGCAACTCGTCAAACAGATGGTCCGCGAGTGCCTGCGCGGTCGGGTAGTCGAAGACCAGCGTCGCGGGAAGCCGCAACCCCGTCGCCGCACTCAGCCCGTTACGCAGCTCCACACCCATCAACGAGTCGAACCCGAGATCACGGAACGCGTGGTTGGGGTCCACCACCGTGGCACTCTCGTGCCCCAGCACCGCCGCGACTTGGTTTCGCACCAGATCCAGCAACACCTCCCGCTGCACAAGCCCGGTGGACGCTATCCGTCCGGCTGTGCGGCGCGTACGGATCAGCCCGCGCAACAGCGGCGGCACCTCACCACGAGCCCGCAGCGCCGAAAGATCCAGCCGCACCGGCAGCACCACCGGCTCCCCGGAACCGACCGCGGCATCGAACAGCGCCACACCCTGCTCGGTGGACAGGGGCGGGAATCCCGAGCGGTGCATCCGCTCCCGATCGGCGGCGCTCAGCTCGCCGAGCATGCCGCCAGGATGGTCCCAGGGCCCCCACGCCAGCGACACACCCGGCAGCCCCTGATCCCGCCGGTACCGCACCAGCGCGTCCAGGAACGCATTCCCCGCGGCGTAACTCCCCTGACCCGCACTGCCGAACGTGCCCGCCGCGGAGGAGAACACCACGAACGCAGACAGGTCCATGGCCTGCGTCAGCTCATGCAGATGCCATGCCGCATCCACCTTCGGACGCAACACCGCATCAAGGCGCCCCGGAGTCAACGCACCCATCAGACCGTCATCGAGCACACCGGCCGCATGCACCACAGCCGAAACCTCACGCCCGGCCAGCACCTCCGCCAGCGCATCACGATCAGCCACATCACACGCCACCACCTCGGCGCGGGCACCCAATCCGACGAGTTCGGCAACCAAGTCCTCAGCACCCGGCGACGCCATCCCACGCCGGGACACCAGCAGCAGATCCCGCACACCACGCTCGGCCACCAGATGCCGCGCCACCACCGCACCCAGACCACCCGTACCACCCGTGATCAGAACCGTGCCGCGCGGCTCCCATGACGCCGCACGCAACTCTGGAACGGGCATCCGCGTCAGCCTGGGGACCAGGACCTCCTCATCACCAACCATCAGCTCCGGCTCGGGCTGCGCCAACGCACGCGACAACACCGCCCCCGACACAGCACCGTCACCAAGATCCAGCAGCGTGATCCGACCCGGATGCTCCGACTGCGCCGACCGCACCAAACCCCACACCGACGCCACCGCCAGATCACCGACAGCACCACATGCCACCGCGACCAGGCGAGAAGCGGCGAACCGCTCCTCCTCCAACCACTCCTGAGCCAAGCCCAAAGCCCGCGTCACCATGTCGTGGACACCATCCACCACTCCGTCACCGGGCTGCTCCGTAGCGACCTCGGCCAACACCACATCCGGCATCGGCCCCTCTGCCACGGCCAACGCGGCCAGATCCGGATACACCGCAACGTCCGACCCGGCACCGCGCAGCATCCCGGCCAAACCGCCGTCCGGGCCGACCACCGCAACCACCGATGGCGCGGCGTCCGTCCCCTCAGCCACCGGAGCCCACTCCACCCGGAACAACGAATCCCGGCCAACCGTCCGGCCACCACCGTCCGCCAGCTCATCAGCAGCAAGAGGACGCGCGACCAACGACGCGACGGACGCCACAGGACGACCCACCACATCCGCGACCGCGATGGACACCGCCCCCCGCTCGTCGTACGACAACCTCGCCCGCACCGTCGTCGCCCCGGAGGCCTGCAACGCCACACCCTCCCAAGCGAACGGCAGACCGCGATCCGCTGTGCCATCGGCGAAGGCGCCGGCGTGCAGCACTGCGTCCAGCAGCGCGGGATGCATCCCGAACCCACTGGCATCGGCACCCTCGTCCAAAGCCACCTCGGCAAAGAGCTCGGCACCCAGCCGCCACACCGCCCGCAGCCCCTGGAACACCGGGCCGTATGCGAACCCGGACTCGGCAAGCCGTTCGTAGCACCCATCGAGGTCGACCGGCTCAGCGCCCGGGGGCGGCCAGTTGGTCGCATCGAACTTGGTGTCAGCCAGATCGTCCACTACGCCCAGGACCCCCGTGGCGTGCTGCGTCCACAGCGGCTCATTGGAGCCATCCACCCGGGAGAACACCTTGACCGACCGCCGTCCGGAGTCATCGGCAGAACCGACGAACACCTGAATCTGCGCCGCTCCCCGTTCGGGCAGCACCAGTGGCGCAGCCATGGTCAGTTCTTCGAGTAGATCGCACCCGAATTCGTCACCGGCCCGGATCGCCAGGTCCACAAAGGCGGTGCCGGGCACGAGAACCCGGCCCGTGATCGTGTGGTCGGCCAGCCACGGATGCGAGGCCAACGACAGGCGACCGGAGAACACCACACCGTCCGAGTCGGCCAACGACACCGCCGCACCCAGCAACGGATGCTCAGCCGAGGCCAGACCGGCAGCCCGCATATCGCCCGGAGCAGCCACAGCCGCAGGCCAATACCGCTGCCGTTGGAAGGCGTAGGTGGGCAGTTCGATCTGCCGGGCGCCGGTCCCGGTGTAGAACGCCCGCCAGTCGACGGCGATGCCGGTCACGTGCAGACGGGCGAGCGCGGTAACCGCCGCGCTCTCCTCCGGACGGTCCTTACGCAGCACCGGCACCACCACGGCCTCATCCGGTACCGACTCCCGGACCAGGGCCGACAGCACACCATCCGGCCCCAGCTCCAGGAACGTCCCCACCCCGGCCTCTGACAACGCCCGAACGCCATCGGCGAACCGCACGGTCTCCCGCACATGCCGCACCCAGTACTCCGCCGAACACAACTCCTCCGCCG
>NZ_RIBZ01000067.1:0-8867 GCF_003721215.1 Streptomyces botrytidirepellens | reverse complement strand
GGGGTGGGGAACGTGGCGGTGGCTGCGGTCAACGGCCCTGATTCGGTGGTGGTGTCGGGTGATGGGGAGGCGGTCGGCCGGCTTGCGGAGCAGTGGCGTGAGCGGGGTGTGCGGACCTCGCGTCTGAGGGTCAGCCATGCTTTCCATTCGCCGCTGATGGAGCCGATGCTTCAGGAGTTCGGCACGGTCCTCGCGGGGCTCGGCTTCCGTGAGCCGACATCGGTGATCGTCCCGACGGCTGATTCCGTGCACCCGGTTCATACCCCGGCGTACTGGGTGGACCACGCCCGCCGGGCCGTCCGTTTCCATGATGCGGCCGTTCGGCTTCCCGTTGCCGACGTCCTGGTCGAGATCGGGCCAGGCGCCGTCCTGACCCCGATGCTGGTGGAGACGCGCCGCGTCGCGGCGAGCTGCCACCGCACGCGCTCCGAGGTCCGGAGTGTGCTCGAAGCGCTGGGATACGTCCACGTGCACGGGNTCGCGGCGAGCTGCCACCGCACGCGCTCCGAGGTCCGGAGTGTGCTCGAAGCGCTGGGATACGTCCACGTGCACGGGATCAGCCCGGACTGGGCCGCCCTGCTGGGCACCGGGCGTCCGGTTCCGCTGCCGACGTATGCCTTCCAGCACCAAAGCTACTGGCTGACCACATCCCCCGCGGCGGAGGCGGTCCGGGGCGCCGGGGACGATCAGGCCTTCTGGGACGCGGTGGAGAAGGAGGACATGAGCGACCTGGTGGGAGCGCTGGGTGCGCCCGCAGAGCTGGAACCGGTGCTGCCGGCGCTGGCGAAGTGGCACCGGGACCGCACGTACCGGCAGCGGATGGACTCATGGCGGTACCGCGTGGTCTGGAAACCCACCGACCGTGCCCCCGTCGTCCAGGTGCCGGGCTCCTGGCTGGTGGTCCTTCCTCACGGCGGTGGTGATCCGGCAACGGTGCGGTCGGTCACCCGGCTGCCGGCCGACGTGGTGACCGTCGAACTGGGCGCGGAGCGCGACCGGAAGGCGGTGTCCGAGCTGCTGGCCGACGCGGTCGAGGGCGTCTCCCTGCTGTCGGGCGTCATCAGCCTCGTCCAGGCCCCCGAGGACCTCTTGGTGCTGGTCCAGGCCCTCGGCGACGCCGGGGTGGGTGCGCGGCTGTGGTGTCTGACGCGCGAGGCCGTGGCCACCGTGGAGACCGAGCAACCGGACCCGGTGGGCGCCGCGGTCTGGGGTGTGGGTCTGGTCACCGGCCTCGAACACCCCGAGCGCTGGGGCGGGCTGATCGACCTGCCCGGCACGCTCGACGAGCGGACCGTCGGCCGGCTCGGCGGCGTCCTGGTGGCCGACGACGATGAGGACCAGATCGCGGTCCGACCGGGCGGCGTGCTGCGCCGCCGGCTCGTGCCGGCCCCCGCGGCGCCGGAGCCCGAGCGGACGTGGCGGCCCGACGGCACGGTGCTGATCACCGGCGGGACCGGGGCGATCGGCGGGCACGTCGCGCGCTGGCTGACCTCGCTCGGTCCGTGCTCCCTGGTGCTGGTCTCCCGGCGGGGCCCGGACGCGCCCGGTGCCGAAGCCTTGCGTGAGGAACTGGAGTCGCGGGGCGCGCGGGTGCGCGTGATGGCCGCCGACGTGACGGACCGTGACCAGATGGCGGAGCTGGTCGCCGGTATCGCCGCGCAGGAGGGGCCGGTGCGCGCGGTCTTCCACGCGGCGGGCGTCGGTCAGAGCACCCCGATGGACGCGATGACGCTGGAGGAGTTCCGTGCGGTCTCCGTCGCCAAGACGGCGGGCGCGCAGGTCCTGGACGAGCTGTTCGACGGCGGCGACGACCTCGGCGCGTTCGTGCTGTTCTCGTCCGCCTCCGCGATCTGGGGGAGCGGCCACTACGCCTCCTACGCGGCGGGCAACTCCTACCTGGACGCGCTGGCCGAACGCCGGCGCTCCCGTGGCCTCGTCGCGACCTCCGTGGCGTGGGGCGTCTGGGCGGAATCCGGCATCCTGGGCCCGGAGGGCGAGGAGCAGCTTCGCCGCCGGGGTCTGGCGCCGATGGCGCCGACGGACTGCCTCGTCGCCCTCGCACAGGCGCTGGACCGCGACGAGACCCGGATCACCGTGGCCGACGTGGACTGGGAGACGTTCCTCACCGGGTACACCGCGGCCCGGCCGCGACCGCTGACCGAGGACCTGCCGCAGGCCCGCGCGCTGCGCGCCGCCCATCCGGTCGCGGCGCCGGCGGGCGGGGGCGACATCCGCCGTCGGCTGGCGGCGATGTCCCAGCCCGAACAGGTGGCCGCGTTGACCGAGCTGGTGAGTGCCACCGTCGCCGAGGTGTTGGGCCACGCCGACGCCTCCGCCATCGACGTCGAACAGCCCTTCGTAGAGCTGGGCTTCGACTCGCTGTCGGCCGTGGAGGTGCGCAACAAGCTCAACGTCGCCACCGGTCTGGCGCTGCCGACGATGCTGGTTTTCGACCATCCGACGGTGGCCGCGGTGTGCGCGTTTCTGCGCACCGCGCTCACCGACGGGACACGGGCGGCCGACCCGCCCGCCGAACGGACGCCGTCGGAGTCCGCGGAGTCGTTCGCGGCGATCTACCGTCAGGTCGCGCTGGGCGGCAGGATGACGGAGGTGGAGGCGCTGCTGGGTGGCGCGGCGGGGCTGCGCACCCGCTTCACCGACGCCGACGAGGTGTCCGGCGGACCCGGCTCCGTGCGGCTGGCCAGGGGCGACGAAGGGCCGGCGATCATCTGCTTCCCGCCGTTCGCCCCTGTTGAGCAGTCGCTGCAGTTCGCCCGGCTGGCCACGTACTTCCGTGACCGGCGCGACCTGTCGATGATCACGGTGCCGGGTTTCCTGCCCGGCGAGCCCATCGCCGCGACGCGTGAGGTGCTGGTGGACGCGCTGGCCCGGGCGACGCTGCGGTGCGCCGACGGCAAGCCGTTCGTCCTGCTGGGCTACTCCTCCAGCGGCTGGCTCGCGCACTCGGTGGCGGCCAGGCTCCAGAAGGACGGTTCGCCGGCCCGCAATGTCGTGCTGCTCGACACCTATCTGCCCGACGGCATGTCGCTGAGCCTGCGCCAGGCGATGACGTACGAGGTCAACGAGCGGCGGTTCAGGTTCACGACGATGAACTTCACCACGCTGACGGCCCTCGGCACGTATCGCAAGATGTTCCGCGGCTGGGAACCGGAGCCGGTGGACGCCCCGACCCTGTTCGTCCGTCCGGAGGAGTGCATCCCGGGTGACCCGTCTGCTGCGCCGATGACGGAGGACTGGCGGGCGCACTGGCCGCTCCCGCACGACGAGGTGACCGTACCGGGGGATCACTGCAGCATCGTCGCCGAGTACGCCGAGGCCGTCGCTGCCGAGGTGCACGCCTGGCTCGCCCGGCACTGACCGGGGAAATCCCGCGGAAGAGGGCGACGGCCACTCCGCACACGGGAGCACACGTTCCATGGCGCTTCGGCCGTGGTGAAAGCGTTAAGGAGTATGAGCATGACCGTACACAACACGGACGAGATCGAGCGTCTCGTCCGCGAGTTCCTGGCCGCCGCGGAAGACGGCCCGGAACCCGGGGCCGACGAGGATCTCTTCCAGTCCGGCCGGATGGATTCGCTGTTCGCGCTCCAGCTCGTGAATTTCACCGAGCGCACCTTCGACATCGAAGTCGACGTGGACGAGCTCGACCTTGCCGCCTTCGCCACCATCGCGAAGATCACTGAATTCGTGGCGAACAAGCAGACCGCGGCACAGTCGGTCTGAGGGATCCCCGGGAGGCGTATCCCGGCCACGGGCGGCTGGGACCCCGAAGGTCCCAGCCGCCCAGGTCGCTGTTCCGGTGACCGCACATGGTGCTCAGGTAATGTTTCGGTGTAAGGCAGGTCCGTGCCGACACAGGAGCCCTGTATTATGGACGATTGGATAATTGGGGCTTCTGCCGTCTCTTCGTAAGAGTTACCTGCGCCCCTTCGTTTGAAAATGTGGGTCTATGCGTTTCCTTGAGCCCGGCACCGGTCGCCACGTAAAAGCATCTCCGGTTCCCTACGACCTGACGTACGACGATGTGTTCATGGTGCCGAGCCGCTCCGCGGTCGGCTCCCGCCAGGGCGTCGACCTGGCCTCACCCGACGGCACCGGCACCACCATCCCGCTCGTCGTCGCCAACATGACCGCGATCGCGGGGCGCCGGATGGCCGAGACGGTCGCCCGGCGGGGCGGCCTCGTCGTCATTCCGCAGGACATCCCGATCGACGTCGTCGCCGATGTCGTCCGCTGGGTCAAGAGCCGCCACCTGGTCCTCGACACCCCGATCGTGCTCGCCCCCTCCGGCACCGTCGCCGACGCCCTGTCGCTGCTGCACAAGCGGGCGCACGGCGCGGGCGTCGTGGTGCAGGACGACCGCCCGGTGGGCGTGGTGACCGAGTCCGACCTGACCGGGGTGGACCGGTTCACGCAGCTGTCCGAGGTGATGTCCCGGGAGCTGCTGCTGCTCGACGCCGACATCGACCCCCAGGACGCCTTCGGCCGCCTCGACGCGGCGCACCGCAAGTTCGCCCCGGCCGTCGACGCCGACGGCAAGCTGGCCGGAATCCTGACCCGCAAGGGCGCGCTGCGCGCCACGCTGTACCAGCCCGCCGTGGACGGGGACGGACGGCTGCGGATCGCTGCCGCCGTGGGCGTCAACGGCGATGTGGAGGGGCACGCCAAGGCGCTGCTCGACGCCGGGGTGGACACCCTGGTCGTGGACACCGCGCACGGCCACCAGGAGTCGATGGTCGGCGCGCTCAAGGCGGTCCGCGCGCTCGGCCCGCGGGTGCCCATCGTGGCGGGCAACGTGGTCGCCGCGGAGGGCGTGCGCGATCTCATCGAGGCGGGCGCCGACATCGTCAAGGTCGGCGTCGGACCGGGCGCCATGTGCACCACCCGCATGATGACCGGCGTGGGCCGCCCGCAGTTCTCCGCGGTGCTGGAATGCGCCGCGGAGGCGCGGAGGTTGGGCAAGCACGTCTGGGCGGACGGCGGCATCCGGCACCCGCGCGACGTGGCGATGGCGCTGGCTGCCGGGGCGTCCAACGTCATGGTCGGCTCGTGGTTCGCCGGTACGTACGAGTCCCCGGGCGACCTCCAGCACGCCGCCGACGGGCGGCCGTACAAGGAGAGCTTCGGCATGGCGTCCGCGCGCGCCGTGCGCAACCGCACCAGCGAGGAGTCGCCCTATGAGCGCGCCCGCAAGGCGCTGTTCGAGGAGGGCATCTCGACCTCCCGGATGTTCCTGGACCCGACCCGGCCGGGCGTCGAGGACCTGATCGACTCGATCATCGCCGGGGTGCGCAGCTCCTGCACCTACGCGGGCGCGGGCTCGCTGGAGGAGTTCCACGAGCGCGCCGTGGTCGGCGTGCAGAGCGCCGCGGGCTACGCCGAGGGCAAGCCGCTGCACGCCAGTTGGGAGTGACGAGACGGTGCCCCTCAGGGGCACCACACACACGACGGTGGCCCCCACTCGGCTCGGGTGAGTGGGGGCCACCGTCGTGTGCGCATGACGTCACCGGATGACGCCTCGTGGGTCACCGCCCCGCCGGGGCAGGGCGTGCCGGGGCGGGCTGGTGAGCGTGATCTGGCGCACCAGCTGGTGGAACGAGACCAGCGCGGCGACCGGGGGGAGTCCGGCGACGGCCATGCTGGGCGCGTTCTTGGGGGCGTGCGCGACGCACAGGAACACCGCGATCGTGGAGAAGAGCACGACCACCGCCCACGAGTGCGCCGCCCCGCGGCGGTGCAGCGCGGCCCGCAGCACGGACAGCGAGGCGACCAGCCAGGGGCCGTAGACCAGCAGGGGCCACCACGCCGCCATGGACTCCGAGGTGCTGGGGGAGGCCAGATAGCGCAGCGGGGGGTACGAGATCATCCCGCCCAGCACGCTCAGCATGGCGACGATCACGGTGGTCATCGCCGCGAAGATCAGGCTCGTCATCTGGAGCCACGGCATCGTCGGCAGCCGGAAGCGGACCCGGCGGCGCTTGCCCCGCCCGCGCACATGCGTGGGGGAGGGGGACCGGATGGGGATCGGACCGGTGGAGTGCACCGGATCCTCGACGGGGGCGGCAGTGGGGACGGACGGGGGAGCGGGAGGGGGGACGGTGGGGATGGCTCCGGTGCTCTGGAGCAGCCGCGCCAGGTCCCCTTCCAGGTCCCAGCGGCCCTCCAGGGAATCCGGGTCCGGCAGGGGGAAAGGATTCATCGCGTAGTCGACGCCCACGTCGAACCGCTCGGAGGGGATGGGCGGCGGGTAATGGCCGGTGGGAGGGGGCCCGTAGCCGCCCGGCCTCGGCTCGGTGTACGTCATGCCTGGACGCCCGCCTCGACGCCCGGCTCCGCCGTGCCGGAGCCCTTCGTACCGGAGCGCTGGAGGAAGTCGTCCTCGATCCTGCCCAGGGTCCTGAGGAAGTCCTCCCAGACCCTCGAGCAGTATTCGAGGGGGTAATCGTGCGGGAACCGCTCCTCCTCCGTCCCGTGGTCCCGGGCCCGGAACACGGGTTCGGTCGTGAGCGGAGCGTGGTCAGGGGGTTGCAGCCTGTCAGTCGTCACGTCCCCACCAACGACCGCCAAATTGGTGCCGTATCGCGGCATTCGGGTGAACCGGGGGGTGGCGCGCGCACGGCTGTCGCAATGATTCCCTGGCGAGCGCCCCCGCGCGCAATGTTCGGACAGGTATGCGCAAGGATGGTGCATTACGGCCACGGCCGGACGACTCATAGGGTCTTGCGCTGACGCTGAGTGGCGGAGGCCGACTGCTTGGCGATTCCCACCTGCGGATTTGTCACCGGGCATCCCTATGCCCGCGTTCGGTCGTACACCACCAGACACCAAGCCGATGGCAGCGATTAAGGAGCCACCCACGTGTTGGAGCACGGCGCAGCCCCTCCCACCGCCCAGCGACCGGAGCCAGGGCCTCCGGCCGGCGGGCTCGGCGCCCGCCTGATGCGGCGCAAACCGGTGGAGCGGCTGGTCGCCGAGGGCGGCCAGGGCGAGGGCGGGAGCCTGCGGCGCTCCATGGGCGTCTGGCAGCTCACCATGATCAGCATCGGCGCGACGCTGGGCACCGGCATCTTCGTCGTCCTCGGCGAGGCGGTGCCGGACGCGGGCCCCGCGGTCATCGTGTCCTTCGTCATAGCCGGGCTCACCGCGCTGTTCTCCGCGCTCTCGTACGCGGAGCTGGCGGGCACCATCCCGGTCTCCGGGTCCTCGTACTCGTACGCCTACGCGACCATGGGCGAGCTGGTCGCCTGGGTGTGCGGCTGGTGCCTGATCCTGGAGTACGGCGTCTCGGTCGCGGCCGTCGCCGTCGGCTGGGGCCAGTACCTCAACGAGCTGCTGGACGGCACGCTCGGCATCACCATCCCCGACGCGCTGGCCGCCCCGCCCGGCGACGGCGGCATCTTCAACCTGCCCGCGCTGCTCGTGGTGCTGCTGTCCATGGCCTTCCTGCTGGGCGGCGCCAAGGAGAGCGCTCGGGCCAACGCGATCATGGTCGGGGTGAAGATCGCCGCGCTGATCCTGTTCTGCGCCGTCGCCTTCACCGGCATCCGAGCCGGGAACTACACGCCGTTCATGCCGCTGGGCATGGCGGGCGTCAGCGCCGCCGGGGCCACCCTCTTCTTCTCGTACATCGGCTTCGACGCCGCCTCCACGGCCGGTGAGGAGGCGAAGAACCCGCAGCGCGACCTGCCCCGCGCGATCATGCTCTCGCTCGTCATCGTCACCGCGCTGTACTGCCTGGTCGCGGCGGTCGCGGTGGGTGCCCTGCCGTGGAAGAAGTTCTCCGGCACCGAGGCCGCGCTCGCCGGGATCATGGAGAACGTGACCGGCCAGAGCTTCTGGGCCGTGGTGCTGGCGGCCGGTGCGGTCATCGCGATCGCCTCCGTGGTGCTGACCGTGCTCTACGGCCAGACCCGCATCCTGTTCGCGATGTCCCGCGACGGGCTGGTGCCCCCGGTCTTCTCCAAGGTGCACGCCGAGACCGGGGTGCCGCGCGCCAACACCGTCATCGTCTCGCTCTTCTGCGGCGTCCTCGCCGCCGCGATCCCGCTCGGCCAGCTCGCCGACGCCACCAGCATCGGCACGCTCTTCGCGTTCGCGCTGGTCAACATCGCCGTGATCGTGCTGCGCCGGACCCGGCCCGATATGACGCGGACCTTCCGGGTGCCGCTGTCGCCGCTCTTCCCGCTCGTCGGCTTCGGGCTGTGCCTGTGGATGATGAACAGTCTGGAACTCGTGACCTGGGTGGTCTTCGGTGTCTGGATGGCCGTCGGGCTTGTGCTGTACTTCGCATACGGCATGCGCCGATCCCGACTGGCCACAGCAGAGAAGTGACTCCCCCGCAGTGCGACTGAACGACCTCGACGAACGCATCGTCCACGCCCTCGCCGAAGACGCCCGCCGCTCCTACGCCGACATCGGCGAACTGGTCGGCCTGTCCGCCCCCGCCGTCAAGCGGCGGGTGGACCGGCTGCGGGCCGACGGCGCCATCACCGGCTTCACCGTACGGGTGGACCCGGCGGCGCTGGGCTGGGAGACCGAGGGGTTCGTCGAGCTGTACTGCCGCCACAACACCTCGCCCGACGACATCCGCCGCGGCCTGTCGCGCTACCCGGAGGTGGCGTCCGCGTCGACCGTCACCGGCGACGCGGACGCCGTCGTCCAGGTCTTCGCCGCCGACATGCGCCACTTCGAGCGGGTGCTGGAGCGGATAGCGGGCGAGCCGTTCGTGGAGCGCACCAAGTCGGTGCTGGTGCTGTCGCCGCTGCTGCGGCGCTACACCTCGGGCGCCCCCACGTAGCCGCCTCCACGTAGGCGCCCCCGCGCAGTGCCCCGGGGCCGGAGCGGCT
>NZ_RIBZ01000065.1:0-12767 GCF_003721215.1 Streptomyces botrytidirepellens | reverse complement strand
GGGGTGGGGAACGTGGCGGTGGCTGCGGTCAACGGCCCTGATTCGGTGGTGGTGTCGGGTGATGGGGAGGCGGTCGGCCGGCTGGCGGGGGTGTGGCGTGAGCGGGGTGTGCGGACCTCGCGTTTGAGGGTCAGCCATGCTTTCCATTCGCCGCTGATGGAGCCGATGCTTCAGGAGTTCGGCACGGTCCTTGCGGGGCTCGGTTTCCGTGAGCCGACATCGGTGATCGTCCCGACGGCTGATTCCGTGCACCCGGTTCATACCCCGGCGTACTGGGTGGACCACGCCCGCCGGGCCGTCCGTTTCCATGATGCGGCCGTTCGGCTTCCCGTTGCCGACGTCCTGGTCGAGATCGGGCCAGGCGCCGTCCTGACCCCGATGCTGGTGGAGACGCGCCGCGTCGTGGCGAGCTGCCACCGCACGCGCTCCGAGGTCCGGAGTGTGCTCGAAGCGCTGGGATACGTCCACGTGCACGGANGGAGTGTGCTCGAAGCGCTGGGATACGTCCACGTGCACGGAATCAGCCCGGACTGGGCCGCCCTGCTGGGCACCGGGCGTCCGGTTCCGCTGCCGACGTATGCCTTCCAGCACCAAAGCTACTGGCTGACGGCACCGCCGGTGACCAGTGCGGGGACGGACGCCGTCGATCATCCGCTACTCGCGGGCGTGGTCGATCTGCCCGGCTCCGGAGGCACGTTGTTCTCGGGTCGGCTGTCGCCGTCCGGCACCCCGTGGCTGGCCGATCACGCCGTCTTCGAGAGCGTTCTGTTCCCCGGCACGGGGTTCGTCGAGCTGGCCGCGCAGGCCGCGCGGTACACCGGCTGCGTCGAGGTTGCCGACCTGGTGCTCCGGGCTCCGCTGGAACTGCCGCCCGGCGGAACCGACGTACAGGTGTGGGTGGCGTCGCCGGAGGCGACGACCCGCGAGTTCGTCGTCCGCGCACGGCGGACGGACGGCGAGTGGGTGGTGCACGCCACCGGTACGCTCGCCGGGCCCACGGCGGCCGTACCGGCCGTGGACTGGGCCACCGGGACATGGCCACCCTCCGGCGCCGCACCGCTGCCGGTCGACGGGCTGTACGACGAACTGGCCGCCCGCGGCTACACCTACGGCCCCGCGTTCCGCGGACTGCGCGCCGCCTGGCGGATCGGGGACGACATCTTCGCCGAGGTTGTCCTGCCGCAGGGTGAGCGGGACGCGCGGTTCGGACTGCACCCCGCGTTGCTCGACTCCTCGCTGCACGTCCTGGCGTACGCGGCCGAGGGGCTGCACGACGACGTACGGCTGCCCTTCTCGTTCGCAGGTACCGCGCTGCACACCACCGGTGCGTCCGCGCTGCGCGTGCGGTTGCGGACCGGCGGTGAGTCGGTCCGCCTGGACGCGGCGACGCCCACCGGCTCGCCGGTCGTGACCGTCGACGAGCTGGTCCTGCGGGCCGCCGACGCCGCCACGGTGCGCCAGGGGCTCGCCGACGCCCACCGGACCGACCACTGGTGGCACCAGGTGGTGTGGCGCCGGATGCCCCTCGCGGCGGCCCGCGGCCGGATATCCGGTACCTGGCTGGTGCTCGCCCCGGCGGAGTCCGAGGGGACGGCGACGCTGGTCACCCCGGACTCCGTGTGGCTGGAGAAACTGTTCGACGACGTGCGCGTCGTAACGCTGGACGGCGCCGAGGACCGCGGGGCGCTCGCCGCGCGGCTGCCGGATTCCGATGTCGCCGTCGCCGGAGTGCTGTGCCTGGCCCGGCGGCCCGAGGACGTGCTGCTGTCGCTCCAGGCACTGGACGACGCCGGGCTGGACGCGCGTGTGTGGTGCCTGACACGTGGCGCGGACGACGATCCGGACGCGGCCGCCGTCCGGGGCCTCGGCCGGGTGGCCGCGCTGGAACTCCCCAGCCGCTGGGGCGGTCTCATCGACCTGCCGACGAACGGTGTCGAGGAGGTCACCGGACACCTCGCCGCTGTGCTGGTATCGGACTCCGGTGAGGACCAGGTGCGGTTGCGGGCCGACGGGGTGCACGTCCGCCGTCTGGAACGGGCCGTGCCGGACCGCCCGCAGGAACCGTGGACGCCGTCCGGAACGGTGCTGATCACCGGCGGTTCCGGCGCGCTCGCCGGCCACGTCGCGCGCTGGCTGGCCAGGACGGGCGCATGCTCGCTCGTACTGGTCTCGCGGCGCGGCGCGGACGCGCCCGGCGCCGGTGACCTGCTCGACGAGCTGACGGCGCTGGGCGCCGAGGTGCGGTTCGCCGCGGCCGACGTGACCGACCGGGCGGCCATGGCCGCCCTGGTGGTGGAGGCCCGGGAGGCGGGCACGCCGGTGCGGTCGGTTTTCCACGCGGCCGGGGTGGGCGACGACAAGCCGCTCCTGGAGACGACGCCCGACGAGCTGCGCGCGGTGATGGCCGCCAAGGCCGAGGGCGCCCAGGTGCTCGACGAGGTGCTCGGCGACTCCGAGCTGGACGCCTTCGTGCTGTTCTCCTCGATCTCCGGTACCTGGGGCTCGGCCGGGCAGTCCGGCTACGCGGCGGCCAACGCCGTCCTGGACGCGCTGGCCGCCCGCCGCCGGGGCCGCGGACTGGCCGGCACCTCGCTGGCGTGGGGGCCATGGGCCGGCGGCGGCATGGTGGACGCCGGCTTCGAACAGCGACTGCGGCGGCGCGGCCTGCCCCCGCTGCCAGTCGACGGGGCGGTGGCAGCGCTGGCGTCCGCGGTCGCGCTCGGCACGGACGCGGTCCTGGCGGACGTACGGTGGCCGCGGTTCCTGCCCGCGTTCACCGCGGCGCGCCCGGCCCGGCTGTTCGCGGACTTCCAGGATCTCGCGGACCTCGCGCCCGGATCCGGCGACGGCCGTGCGGCCTCGGCGCCACCCGCGGAACTCGCCGGTGTCCCGGCGGAGGACCGCGGCCGGGTGCTCCTCGACCTGGTCCGCAGTCGGGTCGCGCAGATCGTCGGACGCGGCGACGCGGCGGCGATCGACCCCGACCGGCCGTTGCGGGACCTCGGGTTCGACTCGCTGATGTCGGTGGAACTGCGCAACCACCTGTCGACCGCCACCGGGATCCGGCTCGCCGCCACGCTGGTGTTCGACTATCCGACCCCGGCGCTGCTCGCCGGACATCTGGAGAGCGAACTGTTCACCGCCGAGACGGCGCAGGTCTCCGCGGCGGGCCCCCGTCCGGCGGACGTCGAGGACGACCCCGTCGTGATCGTGGGGATGGGCTGCCGCTATCCCGGCGACGTGTCCACCCCCGACGAACTGTGGCGGCTGGTGGCCCAGGGCCGTGACGCGGTGGGCACGCTGCCGGCCGACCGGGGCTGGGACGTCGCCCGGCTCTACGACCCCGACCCCGACCGGGCCGGCACCTTCTACGTGAAGCAGGGCGGATTCGTCAGCGACGTGGCCGGTTTCGACGCGCGGTTCTTCGGGATCGCGCCGCGCGAGGCGCTGGCGATGGACCCGCAGCAGCGGCTCATGCTGGAGACCGCCTGGGAGGCGGCCGAGCATGCCGGTATCGACCCGCAGTCCCTGCGCGGCACCCGCACCGGAGTGTTCGCCGGGGCGATGTACAACGACTACCTCTCCCGGCTCAACGCCACGCCCGAAGAGCTGGAGGGGATCATCGGGATCGCCAACAGCAACAGCGTGATGTCCGGCCGGATCTCCTACCTGCTGGGCTTGGAGGGCCCGGCGATCACGGTGGACACGGCCTGCTCCTCCTCGCTGGTCACCGTGCACCTGGCGTGCGAGTCGCTGCGCCGGGGCGAATGCGACCTGGCCTTCGCGGGCGGCGCGACGGTGATGGCCTCCCCGGGCATCTTCATCGAGTTCAGCCGGCAGGGCGGTCTCGCGCCGGACGGCCGGTCCAAGTCGTTCTCCTCGCGGGCGGACGGCACCGGCTGGTCGGAGGGCGCGGGCGTCCTCGTCCTGGAACGGCTCTCCGACGCCCGCCGGGCCGGGCACGAGGTCCTCGCCGTCGTGCGGGGTTCCGCCGTCAACCAGGACGGCGCGTCCAACGGTCTGACCGCGCCGAACGGGCCCTCGCAGGAGCGGGTCATCCGTGCGGCCCTGGACCACTCAGGACTGTCCCTCGCGGACGTCGACGTGGTGGAGGCGCATGGCACCGGCACCCGGCTCGGCGACCCCATCGAGGCGCAGGCGCTGCTGGCCACCTACGGCAGGGCGCACGACGCGGAACACCCGCTGTACCTGGGGTCGGTCAAGTCCAACATCGGCCACACGCAGGCCGCGGCCGGCGCCGCCGGAATCATCAAGATGGTGCAGGCGCTGCGCCACGAGACGCTGCCGCGCACGCTGCACGCGGACACCCCGTCCCCCGAGGTGGACTGGTCGGCGGGAACGGTACGGCTGCTGACCGAGGAACGCGCCTGGCCGCGCGGCGACCGTCCGCGGACGGCGGCGGTCTCCTCGTTCGGGATCAGCGGTACCAACGCCCACGTGGTGCTGGCCGAGGGCGACCCGATATCCGCCCCGTCGCCCGCCCGGGAATCGGCGCCGGTGCCGGTCCCCGTACCACTGTCGGCGCGGACCCCCGAGGCGCTGCCCGCGCAGGCACAGGCGCTGCTGCGGCATCTCACCGCCGAGGAGCACGCCCCTGAACTCCCCGACCTGGCATGGTCGTTGGCCACCACCCGGTCGGCCTTCCCGCACCGCGCCGTCGTGGTCGCCGCCGACCGGGAGGAACTGCTCGCCGGGCTCACCGCCCTGGCCGACCCCGACGCCGTACGGCCCGACCGGCTCCTCACCGGAGAGGCCAGGCGGGGCCGCACGGTACTGATGTTCCCCGGCCAGGGCTCCCAGTGGCTGGGCATGGCCCGGCGGTTGATGGCGGACAACCAGGTCTTCGCGACCGCCATGCGGGAGTGCGCCCAGGCGCTCGCGCCATGGGTCGAATGGTCCCTGCTGGACGTGCTGGCGGACGACGACCCGGCGGCAATGGGCCCGGTGGACGTGGTCCAGCCCGTGCTGTTCGCGATGATGGTGTCCCTCGCGCGCGTCTGGCAGCACTGGGGCGTGCGGGTCGACGGCGTGGTCGGCCACTCCCAGGGTGAGATCGCCGCAGCCTGCGTGGCAGGCGCGCTGTCCCTCGAGGATGCCGCGCGCGTGGTCGCCGTCAGGTCACGGCTGCTGGGCGGCTTCACCGGGCACAGCGGCCTGGTGTCGGTGGAACTGTCCGAGCAGGCGACGCTGCGGCGCCTGCACGGCCGGCTGACGGTCGCCGTCATCAACGGCCCGGCGTCGGTCGTGGTCGCGGGCCCGGACGCGGAACTGGACGCGCTGGTCGCGGAGTTGCGGGCGGAGGGTATCCGTACCCGGCGCATCGAGGTGGACTACGCCTCGCACTCGCCGGAGATGGAACCCTTGCGCGACAGCCTGATCGAGGCGCTGCGGGGCATCACGCCGCGGGCCGGCACCCTGCCGTTCTACTCGACGGTGACCGGCGAGCGGATCGAGGGCACCGAACTGGGACCCGAGTACTGGTACGGCAACCTGCGGCAGACCGTCCGCATGCAGTCGGCGGTCGAGACACTGGCGGCGGACGGGTTCACCTTCTTCATCGAGTCCAGCCCGCACCCCGGACTCGTGACCGGTGTCCGCGAGACGCTGGAGGAACTCGGCACGGACAGCGTGGTGTTCGGATCGCTGCGCCGCGACCATGGCGGACAGGAGCGCCTGCTGCGCTCCCTGGCGGAGGGCTATGCGAACGGCCTGGACGTGGACTGGGAGCGCGTGGTCGGCGCGCACCGGCGGGTGCCGCTGCCGACGTACGCCTTCCAGCGCGAGCGGTACTGGCTGGACGTGGCGGACGCGACCGCGGAGCCGCCCGAGTCCGAGGCCGACGCCCGGTTCTGGGACGCCGTGGAACGCGAGGACCTCGACCGGCTGGCCGGCGAACTGGGTGCCGTCGACGGCCTGGACCGGATGCTGCCGGCCCTGGCCGGCTGGCGCCGCCGCAGCCGGCTGCGCACCCGCCTCGACTCCTGGCGGTACGCCATCGCCTGGAAGGCCCGGCAGGTGCGCGCCGCGGTACCGCGCGGGCAGTGGCTCGTCCTCGACCCGGGCACCGAGGAGGCGACGGCCATCCGCACGGCGCTGGCCGGACTCGGCCTGCCCTGCACCGCGCTGACGCTCGGCACCGACGACGCGGACCGTGACAGGGTGCGGACGCTGCTCGCCGGCGTACCGGAGGACGGCGGATTCACGGGCGTGCTGTCGCTGCTGGCACTGGACGAACGTCCGCACCCGCGCCTGGCCGGCCTGACCAACGGTCTGGCGCTGTCACTCGCGGCGGTGCAGGCCCTGGGCGACGCGGCGTGGACCGCGCCGCTGTGGGCGGTGACGACGGGGGCGGTCGGTGCCGGGGCCGAGGAGGCACCGGCGCGCCCCGCGCAGAACGAGATCTGGGGCCTGGGCCGGGTCGTGGCGCTGGAACACCCCGATCGCTGGGGCGGACTGGTCGACGTGCCGGTGAACCCGGGAGCGGACGAACTGACCGCGCTGCTCGGCATACTGGCCGGCCACGGCGGGGAGGACCAGTGGTCCGTACGGGGCGCCGATGCCCGGGTGCGCCGCCTGGTCCGGCACGAGCCGCTCGCCGCAGCGCCCTGGGAACCCTCGGGCACGGTCCTGATCACCGGCGCGAGCGGCTCCCTCGGCCCGCACCTGGCACGCTCCGTCGTCGAACGCGGTGCCACGCACGTGGCGCTGCTGAGCCGACGCGGCACCGACTCCCCGGGCACGGCCGCACTCGCCGCCGAACTCGAAGAACGCGGCGCGGCCGTCTCGGTGTTCTCCTGCGACGTGCGCGACCGGGCGCGGCTCGCAGCGGTCCTGGAGGAACTGGCCGAGGAGGGCCGGCCCGTCGTCACCGCACTGCACGCCGCCGCATTCCTGAACATCGGCTCGCTCCAGGACACGACACCGGAGGAGTTCGCCGACGTGGTGGACGCCAAGGTGGCCGGCGCGGTCCACCTCGCCGAGCTGCTGGACCGCGACCACCTGCGGGAACTCGTGCTGTTCTCGTCCATCGCCGGAGTGTGGGGCAGCGGCGACCACGGCGCGTACGCCGCCGCCAACGCCTTCCTCGACGCCTACGCCGAGCGCTGCCGGGCCGACGGGTTGCCGGTGACATCGGTGGCCTGGGGCATCTGGGACGAGCAGACCACCAAGGACCGCACCGACGCCGAGGCGGTGATCCGGCGCGGCCTGCCGTTCATGGACCGCGCGACCGGCTTCGAGGGCCTGTACCAGGCCATGGCGGAGGGCCCGGCGTTCGTCGCCGTCGCCGACGTCGACTGGTCGAACTTCGTACCGGTCTTCACCTCCGTGCGCAGCAGCCCCCTCATCGCCGACCTGCCGGAGGCGGTACGGGAGGCGACGCGCGGCGACGCGCGCCAGGAGACCACCCAGCGGCTGCGGACCAGGCTGGCCGGGATGACCCCTGCCGACCGGGAGCGCACCGTCCTTGAACTGGTGCAGGCGCACGCCGCCGCAGTGCTGGGCTTCGGCGCGCAGGACACCGTCGCGCCCGGCCAGGAGTTCCGGCAGACCGGCATGGACTCCCTGCTCTCGGTCGAACTGCGCAACCGGCTGGCCGGCGCGACCGGACTGGCCCTGCCCCCGACACTGGTGTTCGACCACGCCACCCCGGACCGGCTGGCCGCCCATCTGCTGGAACAGCTCGCCGACGAGGACACCGTCTCCGCGGAGACCGTGCTGAGCAGGCTCGACGCCATCGAGGCGGAGATCCGCGGCCTCGCCGCCGACGACAGTGCCCGGCTGCGCCTCTCGTCGCGTGTCAGCGCCCTTCTGGTGGCCGTGCGGGGCGAACCGGAAGCCACCCCGGATCTCCGGACGGAGTCCGCCGGTACGACGCAGGAACTCCTCGACCTGCTCGACAGCGAATTCGGTGAGTCGTGACGGGCGTCCCGCCGCACCGCCTTGAGGAACCGAACCCCTTCCGTGGAGTTGAGAAGTGACGAATGACAAGCCCGCCGGGCAGGCCGGCACCGAGGAACGGCTCGCCCGGCACCTGCGGAGAATGACCGGCGAGCTGCGGGAGACCCGGGCGCGGGTGGCGGAGCTGGAGGACCGGCAGCGCGAGCCGATCGCCGTGGTGGGCATCGGCTGCCGCTACCCCGGCGGGGTGTCCGGTGCCGAGGAGCTGTGGCGGATCGTGACCGAGGGCCGCGACGCCGTCTCCGGACTGCCGGTCGACCGCGGCTGGGATCTCGCGAACCTGTACGACCCCGATCCGGACACCCCGGGCCGCAGCTACAGCCGGGAAGGCGGCTTCCTGCACGACGCGGACCGCTTCGACGCCGCGTTCTTCGGCATCTCGCCGCGCGAGGCCGCCGCCCTCGACCCGCAGCAGCGGCTGCTCCTCGAAGTGTCGTGGGAGGCCGTGGAGAACGCCGGCGTCGACCCGCACTCGTTGAACGACAGCCAGGTCGGGGTGTTCATCGGCTCCAACATCCAGGACTACTCCGACGTCCTGGCGGCGGCGCCCGGCGAGGCATCCGAAGGGTTCCTCGTCACCGGGACGACCGGCGCCGTGGTCTCCGGGCGCATCTCCTACGTGCTGGGGCTGCGCGGCCCGTCGGAAACCGTCGACACTGCCTGCTCCTCCTCCCTGGTCGCCCTCCACCTGGCCGTCCAGTCGCTGCGCAACCAGGAGTGCGTGGCGGCCCTCGCGGGCGGAGCGACCGTGCTGTCGACACCGCGCGGATTCGTGGAGTTCAGCAAACAGCGGGTGCTCGCACCCGACGGCCGCTGCAAGGCGTTCGGCGCGGGCGCGGACGGGTTCGGCCTCGCGGAGGGCGCCGGCGTCCTGCTCCTGGAGCGGCTGTCGGACGCCCGGCGCAACGGCCACCAGGTGCTGGCGGTGATCCGCGGCTCGGCGGTCAACTCCGACGGCGCCTCCAACGGCATCACCGCGCCGAACGGTCCCTCCCAGGAACGGGTCATCCGGGACGCCCTGACCGCGTCCGGGGTGCCCGCGCACGAGGTCGACCTGGTGGAGGCGCATGGCACCGGCACCCGGCTCGGCGACCCCATCGAGGCACGGGCCCTGATGGCGGTGTACGGCGCGGTGCGCACCCCCGCGGCCCCGCTGGCCATCGGCTCCGTGAAATCCAACCTCGGACACACCCAGGCCGCCGCCGGGGTCGCCGGGGTGATCAAGTCCGTGATGGCGCTGCGCCACCGGATCCTGCCGCCCACCCTGCACGCCGACGAGGCCACCCCCGAGGTCGACTGGTCGGCGGGCACCGTCGAGCCGGTGACCACCGCGAGGCCGTGGGCCGACCACGGATACGCCCGCCGCGCGGGCGTCTCCGCGTTCGGCATCAGCGGCACCAACGCCCATCTGCTGGTCGAGGAGGCCCCGCAGCCCGTGCCGCACACCGGCGCCGAACCGGTACCGGCAGTCGCACCGCCGCTCGTCCCCTGGCTGCTCTCCGGCCGCTCGGCGCAGGCACTGCGGGCCCAGGCGGCAGCCCTGCTGGCGCATACGGACGGCGCACCGCCGACGCCGGTCACCGATGTCGCGCGGGCCCTGAACACGTCGCGCAGCCGGTTCGAGCACCGCGCCGTGGTGCTCGGCGACGACCTCGACGCGCTGCGCACCGCCCTGGCCGCGCTGGCCGCCGGCGACGAACACCCGGATGTGGTGCGCGGCGAGGTCGCGGCACCCGGCAGGGTCGCCTTCCTCTTCTCCGGCCAGGGCAGCCAGCGCCCGCGCATGGGTGCCGAGATGTACCAGGCGTTCCCGGCCTACGCGACCGCATTCGACGCGGTGTGCGCGGAACTGGACCGGCACCTGTCCCGCCCACTGCGTGACATCGTGCTGGCGGAGCCGGGCACCCCGGAGGCCGCGCTCCTCGACACCACCGAGTTCACCCAGCCCGCGCTGTTCGCCGTCGAGGTCGCGCTGTTCGCACTGCTCGGCTCCTGGGGCGTGAAGGCGGACCGGCTGCTCGGCCACTCGATCGGCGAACTCGTCGCCGCCCACGTCAGCGGGGTGCTGTCGCTCGCGGACGCCTGCACGGTGGTGGCCGCGCGCGCCCGGCTGATGCAGGCGCTGCCGCCGGGCGGCGCGATGGCCGCGTTGCAGGCCGAGGAGGCCGAGGTCGCCGAGCTGCTGCGGGGCCTGGAGGACCAGGCGGGCATCGCCGCCGTCAACGGACCGCGGTCCGTGGTGGTCTCCGGTGACGAGGACACCGTCGCGGAACTGACCGAACGCTGGCGGTCGCGCGGCCGGCCGGCCAAGCGGCTGAACGTCAGCCACGCCTTCCACTCGCCGCGCATGGACGCGATGCTCGCGGACTTCCTGGCCGTAACCTCGTCGGTCGAGTACGGCACCGCGTCCATCCCGGTGGTCTCCAACGCAACGGGCGCCATCGCGACGGCAGAGCAGCTCAGCGACCCGGCGTACTGGGTGGACCACGTACGCGGCACGGTCCGCTTCGCCGAGGGCATGCGCACCCTCCTCGCCGAGGGCGTGACCGTCTTCGTGGAACTCGGTCCCGACGGAGTGCTGACCGGCATGGCCGCAGACTCCCTGGAGGGCCACGACGTGCTCACCGTGCCGGTGCTGCGCCGCGACCGGCCCGAGGCCGCCTCGGCGCTCGGCTCCCTGGCCCGGCTGCACTGCAACGGCACGCCGGTGGACTTCGGCGCACTGCTGCCCGGCCGCGGACCCCATGTCGCGTTGCCGACCTACCCGTTCCAGCGCGAACGGTACTGGCTGGAGAGTGAAGCGCGGCCCAGCGGCGAACTGGACGGCCGGTTCTGGACGCTGGTCGCCGATGCGGACGTCCCCGCGGTGGCCGGCGAACTCGGGATCGGCCAGGACGCCGCCCTGGACGAGGTGGTCGCGGCGCTCGTCCGCTGGCGCGAGCGCGCCGCGCACGGCGTACCGCAGGACAAGTGGCGCCACGGTGTCGCGTGGCGACCGGTGCCGGTGGCGGTGGCGCACCTCACCGGGGAGTGGCTGCTGGTCGGCGACGACCACGGCCTGGCGGAGGCCCTGGCCCGGCTCGGGGCGAAGACGACGCACCTTCCCGTACCCGCAGGCACCGACCGCGCCGGGCTCGCCCGGCTGCTCGAGGACGCGCCGGCTGTGGACGGCGTGCTGTGCACGGTCGCCCTCGGCGACGGCACGACGGAGGACGGCCCCGGACCTGCCGCCGTCGACAGGGTGCTGACGCTGGTACAGGCACTGGGCGACGTGGCCATCACCGCACCGTTGTGGTGCCTGACCCGGGGCGCCGTCGCCGCCGACGGCACGCCTCCGGACCCGTGGGGCGCGGCCGTCTGGGGACTGGGCCGAGTCGCCGCACTGGAACACCCCGAGCGCTGGGGCGGTCTCGCCGACCTTCCGGCGGACCCCGGCGCGGACGTCGCGCCGTTGCTGGCCGCCGCGCTCGGCGACGCGGGCGAGGATCAGCTCGCCCTGCGCGACGGCACGGTGCTGGCCCGCCGCGTGGTCCGCCTGCCCGCCCCGGCTGGAAGGGCGCTCGACCTCGCCGGGACCGTACTGATCACCGGCGGAACCGGCGGCCTGGGCGCGCAGGTCGCGCTCTCCCTGGCCGGCCGCGAGGGCGTGCACCTCCTGCTGGCGAGCCGGCGCGGCGAGCAGGCCCCTGAGGCGGCCCGGCTGCGGGAGCGACTGACGGAGAGGGGCGCCGACGTGACCGTCGCCGCCTGTGACGTCAGTGATCGCGCTCAGGTCGCCGCCCTGCTGGCGGCCGTCCCGGCCGACCGGCCGCTGCGCGCCGTCGTCCACGCCGCCGGTGTACTGGACGACGGACTGCTGCACGGCCAGACTCCGCAGCGGTTCGCCGCGGTCCTCGACGCCAAGGCGCGCTCGGCGGAGCACCTCGACGAACTGACGCGGGACGCCGACCTGTCGGCGTTCGTGCTGTTCTCCTCGCTCTCCGGCACGCTCGGGAACCCCGGCCAGGGCGGCTACGCCGCGGCCAACGCCCACCTCGACGCACTGGCCGAACGCCGCCGCGCCCAGGGACTGCCGGCGACCTCGGTGGCCTGGGGGCCGTGGGCCGGCGCCGGCATGGCGCACGGCGTCGGCACCGGCCGGCTGCGTCAGGGCGGTCTGACGCCGATGGACCCCGACCAGGCGATCGAGGCGCTGTGGCGAGGCGCGGGCGACGACGCGGCGGCCGTCCTCGTCGCCGACGTGGCCTGGACGGAGTTCGCTGCGAAGGCGGCCATGGGCCGGACCGTCCCGCAACTGGCCGAACTGACCGGAGGTGCGGCGCGGTCCACCCCCCAGGAGACCGAACCGCTTGCCCGCACCCTGCTGCGACTGACCGAGGACGAGCAGCGCGGCCACCTCCTGGAGCTCATCCGCGAGCAGGTGGGCCGCACCCTCGGGCACCGCGAGGACCAGCGGCTCGACCCCCACCGGACGTTTCAGAGCCTCGGCTTCGAGTCGCTGACCGCCGTGGAACTCCGCAACCGTCTGCACGGTGTCACCGGAGTCACCCTCCCGGTCACCCTGGTCTTCGACCACCCCACCCCGGCCGCGTTGGCGGAGTTCCTGCGCGGTGCGCTGCACAGCGGGTTCTCCTCGGGACCGGAAGCGGCCCTGACGGAGATCGACCGGCTCGACGCGCTCGTCGGCGCCCTGTCGCTGGACGAGGAGGGGCGCGCGGCGGTCGTCGCCCGGCTGCGCGAGCTGACCCGGGCGCTGGCGGCGCCCGCACCGGCGGACGGCGGCGGCG
>NZ_RIBZ01000071.1:0-55432 GCF_003721215.1 Streptomyces botrytidirepellens | reverse complement strand
CCGGAGGAGAGCGCGGCGGTTACCGCGCTCGCCCGTCTGCACGTGACCGGCATCGCCGTCGACTGGCGGGCGTTCTACACCGGTACCGGCGCCCGGCAGGTCGAACTGCCCACCTACGCCTTCCAGCGGCAGCGGTTCTGGCCCGAGGCGGCCCGGAGTGCGGGGACCGAGGCCGGGCTGACCGTGGACGGGGTCGACGCGGAGTTCTGGGCCGCGGTCGAGAGTCAGGACCTGGAGGCCCTGGCGGCCCGCCTGGAGATCGACACGGAAGCGTTGGACGGCGTGGTGTCCGCGCTGTCGGCCTGGCGTAACCGGAGCCGGACCCGGTCGGCGATGGATTCGTTGCGGTACCGGGAAACTTGGCAGGCGTTGAGCGGCACGTTGCCGACGGCGTTGTCCGGGACCTGGTTGGCCGTGGTCCCGGCGGACGAGGCCGAGCACGAGTGGGTTCGGTTCGTGCTTGCCGCGCTGGGCGGGGACGTGGTGCGGGTGCTGGTCGAAGACGCCGAGCGTGCGGCGTTGGCCGAGCAGCTTACCCGGCAGATGGCCGAGTTGACTGCACAGGGTGTTGCAGAGCCCTCGGGTGTGGTGTCTCTGCTCGCGGCTGATGAATGGGCTCGTTGGTCGGGTGTGCCCGCCGGTGCGATGGACACGGCGGTGCTGGTGCAGGCGCTGGAGGATGCCGGGATCGGGGCACCCGTGTGGGCGGTGACTCGCGGCGCGGTGTCGGTGGAGCCCGCCGATCCGGTGGGCCACCCATTGCAGGCCGCGGTGTGGGGGCTGGGCCGGGTCGCCGCGCTGGAGTACCCGGAGCGTTGGGGCGGACTGATCGATCTGCCGCAGGAACTCGACGACCTGGTCGTGCGACGGTTGGTCGGGGTGCTGGCCGGGCCGGGTGATGAGGACCAGGTCGCGGTTCGCGCCTCGGGCGTCTACGGCCGTCGGTTGGTGTCCGCTCCCGCGCCCACCCCGTCCGTCGACCCCACGCTCACTCCCACCGTCGAGAGTGAGGGCGCGACGCGCTGGGACCCGTCGGGCACGGTGCTGATCACCGGTGGTACCGGCGCGCTGGGTGCGCACGTGGCCCGGTGGCTGGCCGAACGCGGCACGGAACACCTGCTGTTGATGAGCCGCCGTGGACCGGGCGCGCCGGGCGCACCGGAACTGGAGACGGAGCTGACCGCACTGGGCGCCCGGGTCACGGTCGTGGCCTGCGATGTCGCCGATCGGGCCGAGCTGGAAGCCGTACTGGCCGCCGTCCCGGCCGAGTTCCCGCTGACCGGTGTGGTGCACGCGGCCGGGGTGCTGGACGACGCGATGCTGGACGGTCTGACCCCGGAGCGGTTCGAGGGAGTGTTCCAGTCCAAAGTCGCTCCGGCGCTGCTGCTGGACGAGCTGACGGCCGACCGGGATCTGTCCGTGTTCGCGCTGTTCTCGTCGGTGGCCGGCGCCGTGGGCAACCTCGGCCAGGCGAACTACGCGGCCGCCAACGCGGTGCTGGACGCGCTGGCCCTGCGGCGCCGGTCGCGAGGTCTGCCCGCGACCTCGATCGCCTGGGGCGCCTGGAGCGGCGACGGCATGGCCGCGCGCGCCCGGCACGCGGGGACGACGGCGCTGGAACCGCGGCTCGCGTTGGAAGCCCTGTCCGAGCTGGTGGCCGAGCCGCACGCGACCACGGTGGTCGCCGACCTGGGCGACAAGCAGGTGCTGGAGGCGCTGTTCAGCCTGCGGTACATCGCGTCGCTCACGACGCTGCCCGGCGCGCGTGAGGCCGCGGAGACGGCCAGGGAAGCGCTGCGCGAGAGCGAAACGGCGGCATCGGCACTACGCGAGCGTTTGCACGAGGCCCCGGAGAGCGGCCGGCTGCCGGTGCTCCTCGACCTGGTCCGTACCCATGCGGCCGCTGTGCTCGGGCACCCCGGCCCGGACGCCATCAAGCCGGACAAGGCCTTCCAGGACCACGGGTTCGACTCGCTGACCGCCGTGGAACTGCGCAAGCGGCTCGGCCTGGTCACCGACTTGACCCTGCCCAGCACCATGGTCTTCGACTATCCGACCCCCGTCGCGCTGGCCCGGTATCTGCGGGCGGAGCTGCTGAGCGACGCCGCCGACGGCACCGACACCACCGATACGTACGGCGCGGGGGCCGTACCGGCCGTGCCCACCGACGACGAGCCGATAGCGATCATCGGGATGAGCTGCCGCTTCCCCGGTGGCGTCAACTCGCCCGAGCAGTTCTGGGACCTTGTCTCCTCCGGGGTGGACGCGGTCTCGGAGTTCCCGGTCAACCGTGGCTGGGACACCACCGGCCTGTACGACCCGGATCCGGACCGCAGTGGCACGACCTACTCCACACAGGGCGGGTTCCTGCACGACGCGGGCGCGTTCGACCCGGTCTTCTTCGGCATCTCGCCGCGCGAGGCGCTGGTGATGGACCCGCAGCAGCGGCTGCTGCTGGAGACCGCGTGGGAGGCCGTCGAACGGGCCGGGATCGACCCGGCCGCCCTGCACTCCACCCTGACCGGCGCGTTCATCGGCTCCAGTTACCAGGACTACGGCCGTGGCGCGGGCGACGGCACCGAGGGCCACATGGTCACCGGGTCCATCCCGAGCGTGCTGTCGGGCCGCGTGGCGTACGCGCTCGGTCTCGAAGGCCCGGCCGTCACGGTCGACACGGCCTGCTCCTCGTCGCTGGTCGCCCTCCACCTGGCCTGCCAGAGCCTGCGCGACGGCGAGAGCTCGCTCGCGCTGGCCGGGGGCGCCACGGTAATGACGACTCCGGACGCGTTCGTGGCGTTCAGTCGCCAGCGCGCGCTCGCCGCCGACGGCCGCTGCAAGGCGTTCTCCGACGGTGCGGACGGCATGGCGCTGGCCGAGGGCGTCGGGCTGCTGCTGGTCGAGCGGCTGTCGGACGCGCGGCGCAACGGGCATCCGGTGCTCGCCGTCATCCGCGGCAGCGCGATCAACCAGGACGGCGCCTCGAACGGACTGACCGCGCCCAACGGCCCGTCGCAGCAGCGGGTGATCCGCAAGGCGCTGGCCACCGCGCGGATCTCGCCCGCCGAGATCGACGCGGTGGAGGCACACGGCACCGGCACGCCGCTCGGCGACCCGATCGAAGTGCAGGCGCTGCTGGCGACCTACGGCCGTGACCGGGATCCGGAGCGGCCGGTGTGGCTGGGGTCCGTGAAGTCGAACATCGGCCACACCCAGTCAGCGGCGGGTGTCGCGAGCGTGATCAAGATGGTGATGGCGCTGCGGCTCGGCGTTCTGCCGCGGACCCTGCATGTGGACACGCCTTCGTCGCATGTGGACTGGTCCTCGGGGGCGCTCCGGTTGCTGGCCGAGCCGGTGCCGTGGCCGGAGACCGGGCAGCCGCGCCGGTGCGCGGTGTCGTCGTTCGGGATCAGCGGTACGAACGCGCACGCGGTGCTGGAACAGGCACCGGCCGAACCGGACCCCGAACGCGAACCCACCCCGGCTCCGTTGCCGTCCGAGCAGGCTCGGGAAGTGGTGCCATGGGTGCTGTCGGCCCGGGACGGAGCCTCGCTGCGCGACCGGGCGGCAGACCTGGTATCGCACGTCGAAGCCGCTCCGGTGGACGTCGCCGATGTCGGCTTCTCCTTGGTGACATCGCGGTCGGCGTTCGAGCGGCGCGCGGTGGCCGTGGGCGCGGACCGCGCCGAATTGTCGGCCGCACTGGCCGCGTTCGCCGATGAGGACCTGTCGGCTCCCGTGGTCCGGGGCGAGGCCGATGTCGAGGGGAAGACGGTGTTCGTCTTCCCCGGGCAGGGCACGCAGTGGGCTGGAATGGGCGCCGCTCTGCTGGAGCGGTCACCGGTGTTCGCCGAACGGCTCCGTGAGTGCGCGACGGCCCTGGGCCGGTTCGTGGAGTGGTCGCTGGAGGACGTACTGCGGCAGGAGCCCGGTGCGCCGTCGTTGGAGCGCGTCGACGTCGTGCAGCCGGTGTCGTTCGCGGTGATGGTGTCGCTGGCGTCGGTGTGGGAGTCGTACGGCGTCATCCCGGACGCGGTCGTCGGCCATTCGCAGGGCGAGATCGCGGCGGCCGTGGTCGCGGGCGCGCTGTCCGTCGAGGACGGCGCCCGCGTGGTGGCGTTGCGCAGCCAGGCGATCGGGCGGCGCCTCGCGGGGCGCGGCGGCATGATGTCGGTGGCGCTGTCCGCCGACGAGGCCCGGGCCCGGCTGGAGGCGTGGGACGAACGGTTGTCGATCGCGGCCGTGAACGGCCCCGGTGCCGTGGTGGTGTGCGGCGATCCGGAAGCGCTGGACGAACTGTTCGCCCGCCTGACCGAGGACTGCGTACGGGCGCGGAAGATCGCTGTGGACTACGCCTCGCACTCGGCGCACGTCGAGGACCTGCGCGACGAACTGCTCACCGAGCTGGCGCCGATCACCCCGCGCGCCTCGCTCGTCCCCCTGCTGTCCACCGTGACCGGTGACTGGCTCGACACGAGCGGCATGGACGCCGAGTACTGGTACCGCAACCTCCGCCGTACCGTGCGCTTCGCGCCCGCGGTCGCGCAGTTGCTGGAAGAGCAGCACCGCGCGTTCATCGAGGTCAGCGCCCACCCGGTGTTGACCATGGGGGTGCAGGCCCTGATCGACGAGGCCGCGGTGCCGGCCGTGGCCGTCGGCACCCTGCGCCGTGGCGAGGACGGGACGCGACGCGTGCTGACCTCGCTGGCGGAGGCGTACGTACGGGGCGTACGCGTCGACTGGACCGCTGCCTTCGGGACGGCGGCCCAGCGGGTCGACCTGCCCACGTACCCCTTCCAGCACCAGCAGTTGTGGGTACGGCCGGTCGAGGCCGAGCGGACCGAGGCGGCCGACCCGGCGGACGCCGCCTTCTGGGCCGCCGTCGAGCGGGCGGACCTCGCGGGTCTGACCGAGAGCCTGGACGTCGACGAGGAGGCCCTCGCCGCGATCCTGCCGGGACTGACCGCCTGGCGCCGTCGCAAGCACGAGCAGTCCACCGTGGACGACTGGCGCTACCAGGTCACCTGGACGCCGCTGCCCGCCCTGCCCCGGGCGACGCTCTCGGGCACCTGGCTGGTCGTCACCGCCGAAGGCGAGAGCCGTACGGGCCAGGGTGATACCGGCGACGACGTGGTGGCCGCCCTACGGGCCCACGGCGCACGCGTACGCCGGGTGGCGCTGGACGAGTCCTGCCTGGACCGTGCCGTGCTGGCGTCCCGACTGGCGGACGCGGTCGAGACGGATGAAGTGGACGGGGCGGACGAGGCCGGTGGCATCGCCGGGTTCGTGTCCCTGCTGGCCGCCGCCGAGGAGCCGTGCCGGGCGTATCCCGAGCTGGCCACCGGCACGGCCCTGGGCGTTGCCCTCGTACAGGCCCTGGCGGACACCGGCGCCGAGGCACCGCTGTGGTGCCTGACCCGGGGAGCGGTCTCCACCGGGCGTTCCGACCGGGTCACCCGCCCGGTCCAGGCGCAGACGCTCGGCGTGGGCTGGACCGCCGCGCTGGAACACCCGCGCTTCTACGGCGGAGCGGTGGACCTGCCGGAGACCCTGGACGAGCGGGGCGGACAGCGGCTGGCGGCCATCCTGGCCGGAGCCGGGACCGGGGCCGGAACGGAGACCACGGGCGGCGAGGACCAGCTCGCCCTGCGCACCTCCGGTGTGCTGGCCCGGCGCATCGTGCGCGCCCCGGCCGGTGACCGCGAGCCGCGCCGGACCTGGGAACCGCGCGGCACGGTGCTGGTCACCGGCGGCACCGGCACGCTGGGCCCGCATGTCGCGCGCTGGCTGGCGAACCAGGGCGCCGAACGCATCGTCCTGGTCAGCCGCCGGGGCATGGCCGCGCCCGGTGCCGCCGAGCTGGTGGATGAATTGGCGGGGCAGGGCACCGAAGCCACCGTCGCCGCCTGTGACATCACCGACCGCGAGGCGCTCGCCGCGCTGCTGGACCGGCTGACGGCCGAAGGCCACACCCCGCGCACCGTCATTCACGCCGCCGCCGTCATCGAGCTGCACACGCTGGCGGAGACGGACATGGCGGCGTTCGCCAGGGTCATGCACGCCAAGATCGCCGGTGCGCGGAACCTGGACGAGCTGCTGGCGGACGCCGAACTCGACGCCTTCGTGCTGTTCTCGTCCGTCGCCGGCATGTGGGGAAGCGGCCAGCACGCCGCGTACGTGGCGGGCAACGCCTACCTCGCCGCGCTGGCCGCCAACCGGCGCGCCCGTGGCCTGACCGCGACGTCCGTCCACTGGGGCATCTGGGCCAACGAACTCGGCATCGGCCGGGTCGCCCCGGACCAGGTCCGGCGCACCGGCCTGGAGTTCATGGACGCGGGCCTCGCGCTGACCGGGATGCGGCGCGCGATGGACGACGACGAGACCGTGCTCGCGATCGCCGATGTCGACTGGGACCGCTACTACCCGGTGTTCGGCTCCGTCCGCCCGACGCCGCTGTTCGACGAGGTGCCCGAGGTGCGGCGGCTGGTCGAGGCCGCCGAAGCGCAGGCCGGGCAGGCGGGCGACGGCGAGTTCGCGGCGAAGCTGGCCGCTCTGCCGCCCGTCGAGCGGGACCGGCTGCTGCTGGACACCGTACGAGGCCAGGCCGCGGCCGTGCTCGGCCACGGTTCCGTCGAGACGGTGGCCGAGCGGCGCGCCTTCCGGGAGGTCGGCTTCGACTCCCTGACCGCGGTGGACCTGCGGAACCGGCTCGCCGCGATCACCGGGCTCAGCCTGCCCGCGACCATGGTGTTCGACCACCCGACCCCGGTGGCGCTGGCCGAGTTCCTGCGTACCGGGATCACCGGCGACCAGCAGCGGACCGCGGCCCCGGCCGTGTCCGCCACCACCGACGAGCCGATCGCCATCATCGGCATGAGCTGCCGCTACCCGGGCGAGGCCAATTCGCCGGAAGAGCTGTGGGAACTGGTCATGGGGGGCACGGACGCGATCTCCGGATTCCCGGCCGACCGCGGCTGGCCCACCGACGCCCTGTACGACCCGGACCCGGACACCCCGGGGCGTACGTACAGCGCGCAAGGCGGTTTCCTGCACCACGCCGCCGACTTCGACCCCGCCTTCTTCGGCATCTCGCCGCGCGAGGCGATGACCATGGACCCGCAGCAGCGACTCCTGCTGGAGACCGCGTGGGAGGCGTTCGAGCGCGCCGGGATCGTCCCCGACACCGTGCGTTCCACCCTCACCGGCGCGTTCATCGGGGCCAGCTACCAGGACTACCAGGCAGGCGGCGCGCCCGGCGGCGACGGCGCGGACGGCTCGGAGGGCCCGGACGGGCACGCGGTCACCGGCACGCTGTCCAGCGTGCTGTCCGGCCGGGTCTCCTACCTGCTGGGCCTGGAGGGCCCCGCGGTCACCCTCGACACCGCCTGCTCCTCCTCGCTGACGGCGTTGCACCTGGCCTGCCAGTCGCTGCGCAACGGCGAGAGCACGCTCGCGCTCGCCGGTGGCGTGAGCCTCATGTCCACGCCGAACACTTTCATCGGCTTCAGCGGCCAGCGGGCGCTGGCCCCCGACGGACGCTGCAAGGCGTACGCGGACTCCGCCGACGGCATGGCGCTCGCCGAGGGCGTCGGCATGGTGCTCGTGGAGCGGCTGTCGGACGCTCGGCGCAACGGGCACCCGGTCCTCGCCGTGGTCCGCGGCAGCGCGGTCAACCAGGACGGCGCGTCCAACGGCCTGACCGCCCCCAACGGGCCGTCCCAGCAGCGCGTGATCCGGCAGGCGCTGGCCAACTCGGGGCTGTCCGCGGCGGACGTCGACGCGATCGAAGGCCACGGCACGGGTACCGCGCTCGGCGACCCGATCGAGGCGCAGGCGCTGCTGGCGGCCTACGGGCAGGACCGGACGCGGCCGCTGCTGCTGGGCTCGATCAAGTCCAACATCGGACACACCCAGGCCGCCTCCGGCGCGGCGAGCGTGATCAAGATGGTGATGGCGCTGCGCCACGGTGTCCTCCCCCCGACCCTGCACGCCGACACCCCGTCGTCCCACGTGGACTGGTCCGCGGGCGCGGTGGAACTGCTGACCGAGCCCACCGACTGGCCGCGGACCGGGCGGCCGCGCCGGGCCGGCGTGTCCTCTTTCGGTATCAGCGGTACCAATGTGCACACCGTTCTCGAACAGGCACCGCCCGTCGAGGAACCCGCCGAGCCCGCCGACGGGCCTCGCGCGGAGATCGTCCCCGTCGTGCTGTCCGGCCGTACCGACGACGCGCTGCGGGCGCAGGCCGACCGGCTGCTGTCCCTGATCGAGGACCGGCCCGGAACGCACCTCACGGACCTGGCGTACTCACAGGCGCTGTACCGGTCGAGCTTCGAACACCGCGCGGCCGTCATCACCCGCGACCAGGACGGCCTGCGCAGCGGCCTGCTGGCGCTGCGCGACGGCCTGAGCGACGCGAGCGTGGTGCACGGCGGCGGGGGCGGCACGGGCCGGGGCCGGCTCGCCTACCTGTTCACCGGGCAGGGCGGCCAGCGCCCCGGCATGGGACGGGAGCTGTACGAGCGGTTCCCGGTGTTCGCCGACGCGCTGGATGCCGTACTGGCGCACCTCGACACCGAGCTGGCCCGCCCGCTGCGCGAGGTCGTGTTCGCGGACGACGGCACACCCGAGGCCGCACTGCTCGACCGGACCGGCTACACCCAGCCCGCACTGTTCGCGATCGAGGTGGCGCTGTTCCGGCTGCTCGAATCCTGGGGCATCGCACCCGACTACCTCGCCGGGCACTCCGTCGGCGAACTGGCAGCGGCACACGTCGCGGGCGTCTTCTCGCTGGAGGACGCGTGCACGCTGGTGGCCGCACGCGGGCGGCTGATGGAGGACCTGCCCGCCGGAGGGGCCATGGTCGCCGTCGAGTCCACCGAGGACGAGGTCGCCGGGCTGCTCACCGACCGCGTGTCCATCGCCGCCGTCAACGGCCCGGCCTCGCTGGTGATCGCCGGGGACGAGGACGCCGTCGAGGCGGTGGCATCCGGCCTGGCGGCGCGCGGCAGGCGGACCAAGCGGCTCCGGGTGAGCCACGCCTTCCACTCGCCGCGCATGGACGCCATGCTCGACGACTTCGCCGCCGTCGCCGCGCGCGTGACCTACCACGCCGCGGCGATCCCCCTCGTGTCCACCGTCACCGGCGAACTCGCCACCGACGAGGAGCTGGGCTCCCCGGACCACTGGGTGCGGCACGCCCGCCGCACCGTCCGCTTCGCCGACGGCATGGCCACCCTCGCCGGGCGGGGCGTACGCACCTTCCTCGAGCTCGGCCCGGACGGGGTGCTCAGCGCCATGGCCCAGGACTGCCTGGACGACGAGGCACGGGCACGCACCGCCGTGATCCCGGCACTGCGCCGCGACCGCGACGAGGTGCCCGCCATCACCGCCGCACTGGCGGGCGCGCACGTGGGCGGCGTGGCCGTGGACTGGTCCGGCTTCTTCGCCGGAATGGGCGCACGGCGCATCGAACTGCCCACCTACGCCTTCCAGCGGCAGCGCTTCTGGGCGGAGCCCGCACTTCCGGCGGTGCCCGCCGCCGGGGACGGAACGGAAGCCGACTTCTGGTCCGCGGTGGAGCGCGAGGACACGGACTCGCTGGCCGCCACCCTCGACCTCGACGCCGAGGCGGTGAGCGTGCTGGCCCCTGCGCTGTCGTCGTGGCGCCGTCGCCGCCGTGACAGGTCCAGCGTCGACGCCCTGCGCTACCAGGCGATCTGGAAGCCGGCGAGCGCCACGCCGAGGTCGCAGGCCCTGCCCGGCCGGTGGCTCGTGCTCACCCCGGCCGGATCCGCCGACGACACGTGGCAGACCGCTGTGATCGACGGCCTCGGCGCGCCGACCGTACGCGTCGAGGTCACCGCGGCCGACCGCGGCTCGCTCGCCGAGTGGCTGCCCGAGGGCGAGTTCGCCGGGGTGCTCTCCCTGCTCGCGCTCGATGACGACGACGCGTTGGACGGTGGCGGGGGCACGGCCCGCACGGCCACCGCGTTCCAGGCGCTCGGCGACGCCGGGATCGACGCCCCCCTGTGGTGCGTCACCCGGGGCGCGGTGTCCGTCGGCCGCTCCGAGCCGGTGCACAGCCCGGCCCAGGCCGCCCTGTGGGGCCTCGGCCGCGTCGTCGCACTCGAACACCCCCGGCGCTGGGGCGGGTTGATCGACCTGCCCGAGCGGATCGACCCGGCCACGGTGCGCCGGCTCCGGAGCGTCCTCGCGGACACCGGCACGGACGCGGAGGACCAGGTCGCCGTACGCGCCTCCGGCGTGTTCGCGCGCAGGCTCGCACACAGCCCGGTGACGACGGACCACAGGACCGGGCGCGCGTTCACACCGCGCGGCACCGTCCTGGTCACCGGCGGCACCGGCGGCCTCGGCGGACACGTCGCCCGCTGGCTGGCCCGCGAGGGCGCGGACCATCTGCTGCTGATCAGCCGACGCGGCCCGGAGGCGCCGGGCGCCGACGGCCTGCGGCGGGAACTCACCGAACTCGGCGCCCGGGTCACCATCACGGCCTGCGACGCCGCTGACCGGGACGGACTCGCCGCGGTCCTCGCGGACATTCCCGAGGACTGCCCGCTCACCGCGGTCATGCACACCGCGGGCGTGATCGAGGACCGCGTCGTGGACGACCTGACGCCGGACGACTTCGCGGCCGTACTGCGCGCCAAGGCGGTGTCCGCGCGGAACCTGGACGAACTGACCCGGGACGCCGAGCTGTCGGCATTCGTGCTGTTCTCCTCGACGGCCGGCGTCATCGGCGCCGCCGGGCAGGGCAACTACGCCGCCGCGAACGCCTACCTGGACGCCCTCGCGGAACACCGCAGGACCCGGGGCCGCGCCGCCGTGTCGATCGCCTGGGGCCCGTGGGCCGGATCGGGCATGGTCGGCGGCAGCGGCGTGGACGCCGACCACGACAGCGGCGAGATCGAACGGCGGGTGCGGCGTGGCGGATTCACGCCCCTCGCACCGGACCTCGCCATCTCCGCGCTGCGCGCCGCCGTCGAGCACGACGACACCGCCCTCACCGTCGCCGACATCGACTGGGGCCGCTTCGTCCTCGCGCACACCTCCGCCAGGCCCGCCCCGCTCGTCGGCGACCTGCCCGAGGTGCGGCAGGCCCTCGTGACCGACGGCGGCGCCGCCGCGGCCCGTATGCCCGGCGAGTCGGAGCTACGGCAGCGGCTGGCGGGCATGCCCGACGCCGAGCGCGGCAGGTTCCTGCTGGATCTGCTGCGCACCCAGGTGGCCGCGGTGCTCGGCCACGCCGACGCGACCACCGTCGAGGCCGACTGGACCTTCCGGGACCTGGGCTTCGATTCGCTGACCACGCTGGAACTGCGCAACGGGATCGCCACGGCCACCGGGCTGACCCTGCCCGCCTCGCTGGTGTACGACTACCCGACCCCGCAGGAACTGGCGGAGTTCCTGCTCGCCGAGCTGCTCGGATCACTGCCCGAGCGGGCGGACCCCGCCACGCGGCCGGCGGACCCCGCCACCCGGCCCCCGGCCGAGGACCCGATCGCGATCGTCGGCATCGGCTGCCGCTTCCCCGGCGGAGTGACCTCGCCCGAGGACTTCTGGCAGCTGCTCTCGGAGGGGCGCGACGCGATCTCGCCGTTCCCGACCGACCGGCACTGGGACCTGGACGCGCTGGCGGCCGGGTCGTCCATCACCCGCGAGGGCGGATTCCTCAGCGGCGTGGCCGAGTTCGACGCCGGGTTCTTCGGGATCTCGCCCCGCGAGGCGCTTGCCATGGACCCGCAGCAGCGGTTGCTGCTGGAGACCTCGTGGGAGGCGCTGGAAGGGGCCGCCATCGACCCCGGCGCGCTGCGCGGCAGTCAGACGGGCGTCTTCGTCGGCACCAACGGCCAGGACTACACCACCGTGCTGCGGGCCGGTTCCGAGGACGTACAGGGGTACGCGGCCACCGGCAACACCGCGAGCGTGCTGTCGGGACGCGTGTCGTACGTGCTCGGTCTCGAAGGTCCGGCGGTCACCGTCGACACGGCCTGCTCGGCCTCGCTGGTCGCCCTGCACTGGGCCACCCGGGCGCTGCGCGGCGGCGAGTGCTCGCTGGCGCTCGCCGGTGGCGTGTCGGTGATGTCGGGCCCGGACGCCTTCGTGGAGTTCAGCGCCCAGGGCGGGCTGGCCCCGGACGGCCGCTGCAAGGCTTTCTCGGCGGACGCGGACGGCACCTCCTGGTCGGAGGGCGTCGGCGTGCTCGTACTGGAACGGCTTTCCGACGCGATACGCAACGGGCACGAGGTCCGCGGCATCGTGCGCGGTACCGCCGTCAACCAGGACGGCGCGTCCAACGGCCTCACCGCCCCCAACGGCCCCTCCCAGCAACGCGTCATCCGGCAGGCGCTGGCCGACGCGGGGCTGGCGTACACCGACATCGACGCCGTCGACGCCCACGGCACGGGTACCACGCTGGGTGATCCGATCGAGGCGCAGGCGCTGCTGGCCACCTACGGCCAGGACCGCGAGCGCCCGCTGCTCCTGGGCACGGTCAAGTCGAACCTCGGTCACACCCAGGCCGCGGCCGGTGTCGCGGGTGTGATCAAGATGGTCCTGGCGATGCAGCGGGGCACCCTGCCCAAAACACTGCACGCGGACGCCCCGTCCCCGCACATCGCCTGGGCCTCCGGCGAACTCGCGCTGCTCAGCCGGCCCGCCGCCTGGCCCGAGACCGGCGGGCCGCACCGGGCGGGCGTGTCGGCGTTCGGCATGAGCGGCACGAACGCCCACGTCATCATCGAACAGGCGCCGGCGGACACGCGGCGACCGGAAACCGAACCCGCCCGGACCGTACCCGCGGTAGTGCCGTGGCTCGTCTCCGGCAAGACCGCGGAGGCGCTGCGCGCCCAGCTCACGCGGCTCACGTCCTTCACCGAGCACCACCCCGAGTTGCCCGCCGCCGACGTGGCCTACTCGCTGGCAACGACCCGTTCCGCCTTCGCGCACCGCGCGGTGCTGCTCGCCACCGAGGACGGGGCGACGGAGGTCGCGCGCGGCGTGGCACGCGGCGCTCGCGGACCGGTCGCCTTCCTGTTCTCGGGGCAGGGGAGTCAGCGGCTGGGTATGGGGCGGGAGTTGTACGGGCGTTTCCCGGTGTTCGCGGAGGCGTTGGACGGGGTGCTGGCGCAGTTCGATGCCTCGTTGCGGGAGGTGATGTGGGGCGGGGAGCCGGAGGTGCTGGATCGGACGGGGTTTGCGCAGCCTGCGTTGTTCGCGGTGGAGGCGGCGCTGTTCCGGTTGGTCGAGTCGTGGGGTGTGGTGCCGGATTATGTGGCCGGGCATTCGATCGGTGAGGTCGCGGCGGCGCATGTGGCGGGGGTGTTCTCGCTGGAGGATGCGTGCCGTCTGGTGGCGGCTCGGGCGCGGTTGATGGATGGGTTGCCGTCCGGTGGGGCGATGGTGGCGGTCGAGGCGGCCGAGGATGAGGTGGCGCCGCTGTTGACCGATGGGGTGTCGGTGGCGGCGGTGAATGGTCCGTCCTCGGTGGTGGTGTCCGGTGAGGAGGATGCCGTCCTGGCGATCGGGGCCCGCTTCTCGGAGCGGGGCAGGCGGTCCACGCGGCTGCGTGTCTCGCATGCGTTCCACTCGCCGTTGATGGACCCGATGCTGGAGGAGTTCCGCCGGGTGGTGGAGGGCCTGGAGTTCGGTGAGCCGCGGCTGGCGGTGGTGTCGAACCTGACCGGCACGGTCACCACCGCCGGTGAGCTGTGCTCGCCGGAGTACTGGGTGCGGCACGTCCGGGAGACGGTTCGCTTCGCCGACGGCATCCGGGCCCTGCGCGATGCGGGCGTGGGCGCGTACGTCGAACTCGGCCCCGACGGGCAGCTGTCCGCCGCGACCGGGCAGCTGATCGAAGACCCGCTGGTGGTGCCGGTGCTGCGCCGCGACCACGGTGAGGAAACCGCGCTGGTGACCGCGTTGTCCCGGCTGCACGTGCACGGCACTTCCATCGACTGGCGCGCCTTCTTCGCCGGGACGGGTGCGGGATGCGTCAGCCTGCCCACGTACGCCTTCCAGCGTCGGCACTTCTGGCCCGAACCGGCGACGCCGAGCACGTCGGCCGACCCGGTCGACGCCGAGTTCTGGTCGGCGGTGGAGAGCGAGGACCCGGCGGCACTGGCCGCGACGCTCGGCCTCGACGGCGACGAGGCGAGCGCGATGGCCCCGGCGCTGTCGGCGCTCTCGTCGTGGAACCGCCGCAGGCGCGAGGTCGCGGTCGCGGATGCCCGGCAGTACCGGGTGAGCTGGGTGCCGGTGCCGGTGCCGGACGTGGTCGCCGATCAGCCGGGTCGGTGGCTCGTACTCGCGGAGGCGGGCGACCCCTGGGCTTCCGCCGCCGTCGATGCCCTGGGTGGTGACGCGCCGGACGCTGAGGCCGTCCGCGTGGTCCGCCGGGTGTCCGACGCCGGCCGTACGGACTTCACCGGCGTGGTCTCGCTGCTTTCGTCCGGCCCCGGTCCGCTGGAGCTGCTGGAGGCGCTGGCGGAGGCCGGGATCGACGCGCCGCTGTGGTGCGTCACGCGGGGCGCCGTGAAGACGGTGCCCGGCGACCGTATCGATGACGCCCGCCAGGCGGCGGTGTGGGGTGCGGGGCGGGTGGCCGCGCTCGAGCGGCCCGAACGCTGGGGTGGCGTGATCGATTTGGCCGAGGCGCCGGATGCGCGGTTCGCCGCGCTGCTCGGCCACGCCGCCGGCGGACCTCGTCCGCTGCCCGACCCGGAGGACGAGCTCGCGGTGCGGCCCTCCGGGGTGTTCGCGCGGCGCCTGGTCCGGGCCACCGCGCCCGCCGGGAGCTGGACCCCGTCCGGTACCGCGCTCGTCGTCGGCACCGGACCGATGGGCGTCCGGGTCGCCCGCTGGCTGGCCCGGGAAGGCGCCGGGCACCTCGTCCTCATCGGGCGCGACACAGTCGGCCTGACGGATGCGGATCTCGCAGCCGAGTGGGGAATCCCGGTCACCGTACTGGCCTGCGACACCGCCGATCGCGACGAGCTCAAGGCCGTACTCGACGTCCTCCCGGCCGGTGAGCTGACCGCCGTCGTGCACGCCGAAGAGCTCGTCGGCGCCACGTTCTCCGAAGCGCTCGCCGGGGTGACGAACCTTGACGTTCTGCTCGCCGACCGTGAGTTGGACGCGTTCGTCCTGTTCAGCTCGGTCGCCGGAGTGTGGGGTGTACGGGGCCGAGGCGCCGAGGCGGCCACGGGGGCCGTTCTGGAAGCCATGGCGCAGCGGCGCCGCGACCGTGGCATGGCCGCGCTGTGCGTCGCGTGGGGCGCGTGGGCGGAGGTCACCGAGCGGTCGATGACCGGCCACCTCCGGGCGAGCGGGCTGCCCGTGCTGGACACGGAGGTGGCGCTCGCGGCCCTCGGCCGTGCGCTCGCGAGTGGCGAGGCATCGCTGACCGTGGCCGACGTGGAGTGGGACAGCTTCGCGCCCGCCTTCACCGCCGCTCGGCCCAGCGCGCTGCTGGCCGACCTGCCGGAGGCTCGCGCGGCGCTCGACGCCGCGCCACGGGACGGCGAGACCGCCGGCATCGCGGGGATCGCGGGCACCGAGGGACCCGCGGCGACCGAGCTTCGGGACAGGCTGCTCGGCCTGCCCGAAACCGAGCGCTTCGGCGAACTGCTCGCCGTGGTGAGGGAGAAGAGCGCCCTGGTGCTGGGGCACACCGACGCCGGTGCCGTCGAGGCCGATCTGCCCTTCCGGGACCTCGGGTTCGACTCCCTGACCGCCGTCGACCTGCGCGACCAGCTCACCAGGGCGACCGGACTGAGCGTGGCCGCCACCGCCGTATTCGACTTCCCGACCCCGAACGAACTGGCCGACCACCTGCTGACCGCCCTGCTCGGCGAGCGGACCGTCCCGGCCGTCCCGGTCGCCCCGGCGGCGCCGTCCGCCCGTACGGCCGACGACCCGATCGCGATCGTCGGCATGAGCTGCCGCTTCCCCGGCGGCGTGCGGTCGCCGGAAGACCTCTGGGAACTCGTCCTGGCCGGCACCGACGCCGTCGGTGACATGCCGGTGGACCGAGGCTGGGACTTCGACGCCCTTCTCAGCGGCGACACGGGGGGCAACGGCGGAAGCGTCACCCGCAGCGGCGGCTTCCTCCACGACGCGGCCGACTTCGACCCCGGCTTCTTCGGGATCTCTCCGCACGAGGCCCTGGTGATGGACCCGCAGCAGCGCCTCGTACTCGAATCGGCCTGGGAAGCCCTGGAGCGGGCGGGGATCGACCCGGCCGCGCTGCGCGGGACCGACGCCGGGGCGTACGTCGGCGGCGGCAGCGGTGACTACCGCCTGCCCGAGCACCTCGGCCGGTGGGAGACCGCGCAGTCGGCGAGCCTCCTCTCCGGCAGGCTGGCGTACACCTTCGGGCTCCAGGGCCCCACCGTCTCGGTGGACACCGCCTGCTCGTCGTCGCTGGTCGCCCTCCACCTGGCCGCGCAGGCGCTGCGGTCGGGGGAGTGCTCGGTGGCCTTGGCCGGCGGCGTGACTGTGATGGCGACCCCAGTCGGATTCGTGGAGTTCAGCGCACAGGGCGCGCTCTCGCCGGACGGCCGCTGCAAGGCGTTCTCCGAGGACGCCGACGGTACGGGCTGGGCCGAGGGCGTGGGCATGCTGGTGATCGAACGCCTCTCGGACGCGCGCCGCAGCGGTCACCCCGTGCTCGCCGTACTCCGCGGCTCGGCGATCAACCAGGACGGTGCGTCCAACGGCCTCACCGCGCCGAACGGGCCGTCGCAGCAGCGGGTGATCCAGCGCGCGCTGGCCGACGCCCAACTCTCGCCCGCCGACATCGACGCGGTGGAGGCGCACGGCACGGGCACCACGCTGGGCGATCCGATCGAGGCGCAGGCGCTGCTGGCAACCTACGGGCAGGACCGGACGAGTCCGCTGCTGCTCGGCTCCCTGAAGTCCAACATCGGGCACACCCAGGCCGCCTCGGGTGCGGCGGGGGTGATCAAGATGGTGCAGGCGATGCGGCACGGTCTGCTGCCGAAGACCCTGCACGCGGACACGCCTTCGTCCCATGTGGACTGGAGCGCCGGTGCGGTCCGGCTGCTGACCGAACCGGCCCAGTGGCCGGACTCCGGCCGCCCGCGCCGGGTGGGCATCTCCTCGTTCGGCGCCAGCGGGACGAACGCGCACGTGATCCTGGAGCAGGCACCGCCGACCGAGGAACCCGCGCGACGGTCTCCCGTCGAGGGTGAGACCGTTCCGGTCCTGTTGTCCGCCAGGACGCCGGACGCCTTGCGGGCGCAGGCACGACGCCTGCTCGCCCACGCAGACGCGCGGCCCGGGCTCGAGTTCGCCGACGTGGCGTACTCGCTGGCCACCACCCGCTCGCTGTTCGAGCACCGGGCCGCGCTGCTGGCCACCGACCGAAGCGAGCTGCTGGCCGCACTGGCCGCCCTCGCCGACGGCGAAGACGGCCCGCACATCCTCCGCGCGGACGCGCCACGCCCCGGGAAGCTGGCGTTCCTGTTCTCGGGGCAGGGGAGTCAGCGGCTGGGTATGGGGCGGGAGTTGTACGGGCGTTTCCCGGTGTTCGCGGAGGCGCTGGATGCCGTATTGGCGCACTTCGATCCGTCGCTGCGTGAGGTGGTGTGGGGCGGTCAGCCGGAGGTGCTGGATCGGACGGGGTTTGCGCAGCCTGCGTTGTTCGCGGTGGAGGTGGCGCTGTTCCGGTTGGTCGAGTCGTGGGGTGTGGTGCCGGATTATGTGGCTGGGCATTCGATCGGTGAGGTCGCGGCGGCGCATGTGGCGGGGGTGTTCTCGCTGGAGGATGCGTGCCGTCTGGTGGCGGCTCGGGCGCGGTTGATGGATGGGTTGCCGTCCGGTGGGGCGATGGTGGCGGTCGAGGCGGCCGAGGATGAGGTGGCGCCGCTGTTGACCGATGGGGTGTCGGTGGCGGCGGTGAACGGGCCGTCCTCGGTGGTGGTGTCCGGTGAGGAGGATGCCGTCCTGGCGATCGGGGCCCGCTTGGAGGGTGAGGGGCGCAGGACGAGCCGTTTGCGTGTCTCGCACGCGTTCCACTCGCCGTTGATGGATCCGATGCTGGAGGAGTTCCGCCGGGTGGTGGAGGGCCTGGAGTTCGGTGAGCCGCGGCTGGCGGTGGTGTCGAACCTGACCGGCACGGTCACCACCGCCGGTGAGCTGTGCTCGCCGGAGTACTGGGTGCGGCACGTCCGGGAGACGGTCCGCTTCGCCGACGGCATCCGGGCCCTGGCGGACCGGGAGGTCACGGCGCTACTGGAACTCGGCCCGGGCAACGTACTGCTGGGCATGGCCCGCACCACCCTGCCCGACGACGCTGCCGCGGTGCCGACGCTGCACCCGGAGCGGCCGGAGCAGGCGTCCGTCGCGGCGGCCCTGGCCCGCCTGCGGCTGCGCGGTGTCACCGTCGACTGGGAGTCGTACTTCGCGGGCGCCGCGCGGCAGGTCGACCTGCCGACCTATGCCTTCCAGCACGAACGGTTCTGGCCGGACGCCACGCCCGCGCCCGCGACCCGTACGAGCGAACGGGACGGGGCAGGCCAGGCGGACGACGCCTTCTGGTCCGCCGTCGAGGGAGCGGACTTCGCCTCGCTCGGAGCGGCGCTGAACGTCGAGGACGACGCGCTGTCGCGGGTGCTGCCCGCGCTGCTGGACTGGCGCAGGCAGCGCCAGGAAGAGTCCACGCTGGACGGCTGGCGCCACCGCATCGTCTGGAAGCCGGTCTCCGGTGCTCCCGCCGACACCCCGAAGGGGACGTGGCTCGCCGTCCTCCCCGTCGCGTACGCCGACGACCCGTGGGCCACCGCCGCCCTGGACGCGCTGGGCACCGATGTGGTGCGCGTGCCGGTCACGGCGTACGACCGCCAGAAGCTGGCGGCCCGCCTCCGCGACCACGCCGACGCCCATTCCGGTGCCTACGCCGGTGTGCTCTCCCTGCTGGCACTGGACGAAGCGGATTCCGGCACCGGTGCCCCGTCCGGCACGGTCGGCACCGCCACGCTCGTGCAAGCGCTGAGCGACGCCGGGATCACCGCCCCGCTGTGGTGCGTGACGCGCGGTGCGGTGTCGGTCGGGCGCTCGGACACGGTGACCGGGCCCGTGCAGGCGGCCGTCTGGGGCCTGGGCCGGGTCGTCGCGCTGGAGTACCCGGACCGCTGGGGTGGTCTGATCGACCTCCCGGGCGAACTCGACGAGCGGGCGGCCGCCGCATTCGCCGCCGTGCTGGCCGGATGGGACGGCGAGGATCAGGTAGCGGTCCGCAAGAGCGCGGTATTCGGCCGCAGGCTGATCCCGTCCCCCGCCGACCGGTCCACCGAACGGCCCGACCGGCACGGCGCCGCGCCTGCCGGTGCGGGGGCCTGGGAGCCGACCGGAACGGTCCTGATCACCGGTGGCACCGGTGCGCTCGGCGGACAGGTCGCCCGGTGTCTCGCCCGCGCGGGCGCGCCGCATCTGTTGCTCGCCGGGCGACGGGGCTCCCAGGCGCCGGGAATCGGCGCGTTGCGCGACGAGCTGGCCGCACTCGGGACGCGGGTCACCGTCGCCGCGTGCGATGTCGCCGACCGGGCGCAGCTGACCGCGCTGCTGGAGGGCGTTCCGGCCGAACACCCCCTGACCGGGGTGGTGCACACCGCCGGTGTGCTGGACGACGGCGTGCTCGACCGGTTGACCCCGGAGCGGTTCGGGGACGTGTTCCGGTCCAAGGTCACCTCCGCGTTTCTGCTCGACGAGCTGACACGCGGGGCGGACCTGTCGGTGTTCGCGCTGTTCTCCTCCGCGTCCGCCGTCGTGGGCAACCCCGGTCAGGCGAACTACGCGGCGGCGAACGCCGTGCTGGACGCCCTGGCCGAGCAGCGGCGGGCGCATGGCCTGCCCGCGACCTCGATCGCCTGGGGTGCCTGGGGCGGTGGCGGCACGGCGGGGAAGGCCGAGGCCGAAGAGGCGGCCCGCCGGGCGGGGGTCCACGCGATGGACCCGCAGCTGGCGAGCGAGGCGCTGCGCCGGCTGGTGACGGAAGCGGAACCCACCGCGCTGGTCGCCGAGATCGCCCCGGAACGGTTCGCCCAGGCGTACGGCGGGGCCCGGCCGAGCGCGTTGCTCCGCGAACTGCCCGGCTACCAGGAGCTGGTGGCCGCACGCGGCGAACCGGCGGACTCCGCGGGCGACGTGCTGCGGGAGCGGCTGGTGAGGCTCCCCGCGGGCAGGCGCCTGGAGGCCGTGCTCGACCTGGTCCGCACCCGGTCCGCGTACGTACTCGGCTACCGCACCGCGGACGCGGTCGGCGCCGAGCGGCCGTTCCGGGACCTGGGGGTGGATTCCCTCGGCGCCGTCGAACTGCGCAACCAGCTCGGCGCCGCGACCGGCCTGAGCCTGGCGGCGACGCTGGTGTTCGACTACCCGACGCCCCTGGCGCTGGCCGAGCACATCGCCGGACGGCTGGCGCCCGACGGCTCCGGGGCCGGGGCCGGGGCCCCGGCCGCCGAGGCCGCCGAATCGGCCCAGGACGCGGAGATCCGGTCGGTGCTCGCCTCGGTGCCCATCGGCCGACTCCGCGAGATCGGTCTGCTGGAGCCGCTGCTCCAGCTGGCGGGCGACGGGACCGGGACCGGGGCCCCCGCATCGGACGCCGAACCGGACGAGGAGTCCATCGACGCGATGGCACTGGAGGACCTGGTACGAGCCGCCCTCCAAGGACAACCCGACGGTGAGTCACGCCGAGGACCCGACGACGGCACGTTCCCCGACGACGAGTCACCCGAACGACGGAGGCAGTCATGAGCACGTCCGGCGAGCAGGTCGCCCAGGCACTGCGCGCGGCGATGAAGGAGACCGAGCGCCTCCGGCGGCAGAACCGCCATCTGGTCGCCGCGGCCACCGAACCGGTCGCCGTCGTCGGCATGGGCTGCCGCTACCCCGGCGGCGTGCGCTCCCCGGAGGACCTGTGGCGGCTGGTGGCGGCCGGCACCGACGCGATCTCCGGATTTCCCGCCGACCGTGGCTGGAACCTGAGCGCCCTGCGCGGCGGCCAGGTCGACGAGCGCGGCAACGAGATCAGCCGTCAGGGCGGATTCCTCGACTGCGCCACGGAGTTCGACCCCGGCTTCTTCGGGATCTCGCCGCGTGAGGCGCTGCGGATGGATCCGCAGCAGCGGCTGCTGCTGGAGACCTCGTGGGAGGCGATCGAACGGGCGGGCATCGACGCCAACCGCCTGCGCTCCAGCCGGACCGGCGTGTTCATGGGAACGAACGGCCAGGACTACGCGTACCTGATGGTGCGCTCGCTGGACGACGCGACCGGCGAGGTCGGCACCGGGATCGCGGCGAGCGCGATGTCCGGGCGGCTGTCGTACACCCTGGGGCTGGAGGGGCCCGCGCTGACCGTCGACACGGCGTGCTCGTCCTCGCTGGTCGCCCTGCACCTCGCCACGCAGGCGCTGCGCGGCGGCGAGTGCTCGCTGGCGCTCGTCGGCGGGGTCAACGTGATGTCCACGCCGGGGCCGCTCATCGAGTTCAGCCGTCAGGGCGGCCTCGCCCGTGACGGGCGGTGCAAGGCGTTCGCCGACTCCGCCGACGGCACCGGCTGGTCCGAGGGCGTCGGCGTGCTGGTGCTGGAGAAGCTGTCCGACGCGCGGCGCAACGGGCATCCGGTGCTCGCCGTGGTGCGTGGCAGCGCGGTCAACCAGGACGGCGCGTCGAACGGGTTCACCGCGCCCAACGGCCCGGCGCAGCGGCGCGTCATCCGGCAGGCGCTGGCCGCCGCCGGACTCGCCCCGGCCGACGTGGACGTGGTGGAGGCGCACGGCACCGGCACGCCGCTGGGCGACCCGATCGAGGCGCAGAGCCTCCTGGAGACCTACGGCCAGGAACGGGATACGCCACTGCTGCTGGGGTCGGTCAAGTCGAACCTCGGGCACGCCCAGGCCGCGGCCGGGGTCGCCGGGGTGATCAAGACGGTCATGGCGATGCGTCACGGCACCGTGCCGAAGACCCTCCACGCCGACACACCGTCATCTCGTGTGGACTGGTCTGCCGGAGCGGTGGACCTGTTGCGGGAGTCGCGCGCGTGGCCGGACACCGGCCGCCCCCGGCGCGCGGGCGTGTCGTCGTTCGGGGTGAGCGGCACCAACGCGCACGTCATCCTCGAACAGGCGCCGGACACCCCCGCCGAGGAGACCTCCGGGGCCCCCGGGACCTCCACGACGGCGGAGTGGCGGCCGACCGCGCTGCCCTGGGTGCTGTCCGGAGCCACCGAGGCCGCCCTGCGGGACCAGGTCACCGCCGCGCTCTCCCTACTGGACGAGGAACCCGGACCGCGCCCGCTCGACGTGGCGTTCTCCCTGGCGACGTCCCGGACGAGTCTCGAACACCGGGTGGCCGTCGTCGCGGACGGCCGCGAAGCGCTCCGGGACGGGCTGGTGGCCTGGGCCGAGAACGGCACGGCGCCCTCCGTGGTGGACGGCACCGTCCCCGACCGCACGAAGCTGGCCATGCTGTTCTCCGGTCAGGGGGCGCAGCGGCTCGGCATGGGGCGGGAACTGTACGACCGGTTCCCGGCGTTCGCCGAGGCGCTGGACGCCGTCCGGGCCGCACTCGATCCGGGTCTGGACCGCCCGCTGCGCGATGTCATGTGGGGCGGACACGCCGACGAACTCGACCGGACCGGATACGCCCAGCCCGCGCTGTTCGCCATCGAGGTGGCGCTGTTCCGGCTGCTCGAATCGTGGGGCGTGCGGCCTGATGCCGTCGCCGGGCACTCCATCGGTGAGGTCGCGGCCGCGCACGTCGCCGGTGTGCTGTCGCTGACCGACGCGTGCACGCTGGTGAACGCGCGGGCGCGGCTCATGGACGACCTGCCCGCCGGCGGGGCGATGGTCGCGGTACGGGCCACCGAGGACGACATCACGCCCCTGCTGACCGAGCGGGTGTCGGTCGCCGCGGTGAACGGGCCGTCCTCGGTGGTCGTGTCCGGCGACGAGGAGGCCGTACTGGAGATCGCGGCGCGGCTGGAGGCGCGGGGCCGCCGTACCAGCCGGCTGCGGGTGTCGCACGGCTTCCACTCACCGCTGATGGACCCGATGCTCGCTGCCTTCCGTCAGGCCCTCGCCGGGCTGGAGTTCCACGAGCCGCGGATCGCGGTGGTGTCGAACCTGACCGGCCGGCCGGCCGACGCGGGTGAACTGTGCTCACCGGAGTACTGGGTTCGGCACGTACGGGAGACCGTGCGCTTCGCCGACGGGGTACGGGCGCTGGCCGACGCCGGTGCCCACGTGTTCGCGGAGCTCGGGCCCGACGGGGTGCTCTCGGCGGCGGCCCGCGAGTCGGTGCCGGAGGAGACCGCGGTGCTTCCCCTGCTCCGCAGGGACCGCGGTGAAGAGGCCGCGCTGGTGACCGGGGTCGCAGGGCTGCACGTGGGCGGGGTCGCGGTGGACTGGGCGGCGTTCTTCGCGGGCACCGGGGCCCGCCGGGTCGACTTGCCGACGTACGCCTTCCAGCACGAGCGGTTCTGGCCCTCGGGGACCGACCTGTCCACGGACCTGTCCGGGACGGGGCTGGAGCCCACCGGCCACCCGCTGCTCGGCGCGGTGATGGTCGTGGCCGGTGCGGACGAACTGACGCTGACCGGCGTGCTGTCCCCGGAGGCGCAGCCCTGGCTCGCCGACCACGGGGTCGGCGGTGTGATCCTGTTCCCGGGCACCGGGTTCCTGGAGCTGGCCGTCCGGGCCGGCGACCAGGCGGGCTGCGACCGGGTCGAGGAACTCACCATGGTCGTACCGCTCGCACTGGCCGAGGACGGCGGGACCCAGGTCCAGGCGCGGGTGGGCGAACCCGACGACGAGGGCCGCCGGGAAATACGGTTCTTCGCGCGCCCCGCGGAGGCGCCCGAAACCGACTGGACGCTGCATGCCGTCGGACGGCTCGCCCCGGGCGAGCGGGTGGCCGAATTCGACGCCACGCGGTGGCCGCCGCCCGGCGCGAGAGCCATGGACATCGACGGGTTCTACGACCGGTACGCGGCATCCGGCCTGGACTTGGGGCCGACGTTCCGCTGCCTGCGGGCGGCCTGGCGCCGGGGCGACGAACTCTTCGCCGAGGTGGCCCTGCCGCAGACCGCGCGTGACGCCGGGGATTTCGGCATCCACCCCGGACTGCTGGACTCGGTGCTGCACGTCGCGGCGGACTCCGGCGACGGCGAGCAGTTGGTGCCCTTCGAGTGGACCGGGGTCTCGCTGCACGCCTCCGGCGCCGACGTGCTGCGGGCCAGGGTGCTCAGGACCGGCTCCGACACCGTCGTGGTCGCCGCGGCCGACGTACACGGCGCGCCCGTGATCTCGGTGGACTCGCTGCTCCTGCGGGCGCCGTCGGCCGCGCCCGCCACCACGCCCGCGGGCCCGGACCCGGCCGACTCGCTGTTCCGCCTGGACTGGGTTCCGCAGACCCCTCCGGACGCCGTGGACGGGACCTGGGCCGTGATCGGCGCGGACGACGTCGGACTGGGCGCGGCGCTGGACTCGACGGGTACCGTCCGCCAAGGTGCGCCGTCCCTGGCCGAGGTGGCCGAGGTGCCGCAGGTCGTGGCCGTAACGCTGGCGGGGGGCTGCGGTCCCGAGGCCGTGCACGCGCTGACGTGCCGTGTGCTGGGCCTGATCCAGGATTGGCTCGCCGAGGAACGCTTCACCCGCTCCCGCCTGGTGTTCGTGACACGGGGTGCGATCGCGCCGGACGGCGAGGACGTCACCGACCCGGCCGCCGCGGCGGTGTGGGGCCTGGTGCGGTCCGCGCAGTCGGAGAACCCGGGCCGGTTCCTGCTGGTGGACCTCGACGACGCGGCGGCGGCAGGCCCCGTACTGCCGGGCGTGCCCGGGTTGCTGGACCTCGACGAGCCGCAGGCGCTGATCCGGGCCGGGCGGCTGCGGGTCGGCCGGCTGGCGCGCGTGGCGTCGGGCGGCGGGCTGGTGCCGCCGGCGAACCGGCCGTGGCGACTGGACAGCCACGCGAAGGGCAGCCTCGACGCGCTGGCCCTGACGGAGTGCCCCGAGGTTCTCGAGCCGCTGACCGGGCGCCAGGTGCGGGTGGCCGTGCGGGCCGCCGGGATCAACTTCCGCGACGTACTGAACGCCCTGGGCATGTACCCCGGCGAGGCCGGGCTGTTCGGCTCCGAGGCGGCGGGCGTGGTCGCGGCGGTCGGCCCGGAGGCGACCGGCCTGCGGCCCGGCGACCGGGTGCTGGGCATGGTGTCCGGTGGGTTCGGCCCGACCGTCGTGGTGGACGAGCGGCAGCTGACGGCCGTGCCCGAGGACTGGTCGTGGGAGACGGCCGGCTCGGTCCCGCTCGTGTTCCTCACGGCGTACCACGCGCTGGTGGACCTCGCCGCGATACGGCCGGGCGACAAGGTGCTCGTGCACGCGGGCGCGGGCGGCGTCGGCATGGCGGCGATCCAGCTGGCGCGCCATCTCGGCGCGGAGGTGTTCGCCACCGCGAGCGAAGGCAAATGGGACACCCTGCGTGAACTGGGCGTCGCCGAGAACCACATCGCCTCCTCCCGCACCACCGGCTTCGAGGCGGCCTTCGCCGCCGTCGCGGGTGACGGCGGGATCGACGTCGTACTCAACGCGCTGTCCGGTGAGTTCGTGGACGCGTCGCTGCGATTGCTCGGCCCCGGCGGCCGGTTCCTCGAGATGGGCAAGACCGACGTACGGGACCCCGACAAAGTGCCGGAGGGCGTGTGTTATCACGCCTTCGACCTGGGCTGGGTCGCCCCCGACGGCATCCAGCGGATGCTCGCCGCGCTCATGGAGCTGTTCGGCGCGGGCGCGCTGAAGCCGCTGCCCGTACGTGCCTGGGACGTGCGGCGGGCGCCGGACGCGTTCCGCCACATGAGCCTGGCGCAGCACGTCGGCAAGCTCGTCCTGACTCTGCCGCCCGCCTGGAACCCCGAAGGCACCGTCCTGATCACCGGCGGCACCGGCGGCCTGGGTGGGGAACTCGCCCGCCACCTGGTCGCCGAGCGCGGGATGCGGCACCTGGTACTGGCCGGGCGCCGCGGGCCGGACGCGCCCGGCGCGCACGACCTGCGCGCCGAACTGACCGCGTACGGCGCCGAGGTCTCCGTGGTCGCCTGCGATGTCGCCGACCCGGACGCCGTACGGGCACTGGTGGCCGCGATCCCCGGCGAACATCCGCTGACCGCGGTGGTGCACACGGCGGGTGTGCTCGACGACGGCGTCGTCGGCTCGCTCACCCCGCGGCGGCTCAGCACCGTACTGCGGCCCAAGGTGGACGCGGCCTGGCATCTGCATGAGGCGACGAAGGACATCGGGCTCGCCGCCTTCGTCCTGTACTCCTCGACCGCCGGTGTGATGGGCGCCCCGGGACAGGCGAATTACGCGGCGGGCAACGCGTTCCTGGACGCCCTCGCGCACCACCGCAGGGCCGCCGGGCTGCCCGCCGTGTCGCTGGCCTGGCCCGCGTGGGAGCAGGGCGTCGGCATGACCAGCGGCCTGGAAGACCGGGACCTGCGCCGCGCCGGCGCCCTCGGCCTGCCGCTGCTCTCGACGGCGCGCGGACTGGCCCTGTTCGACGCCGCCACCGTCGGCGACGACGCGCTGGTGGTCCCGCTGCCGGTCACCGGGGGCACGGGTGGGGGAGCACTCCCCGCGCGGGCAGCGGTCCCGGCGCTGCTCCGCGGACTGGTCCGCACCGGCCGCCGGGCCGCGACCAGCGGCGGAGGCGGAGCGTCGCGGGCTGCCCTCGCCGAGCACCTGCGCGGGCTGCGGCCCGAGGAGCGGGCGCGCCATCTGGTGAACCTGGTGCGCGACGAAGCCGCGCGCGTGCTCGGACACACGTCGCCGGACTCCGGCCCGGGCGGCTCGGCCGTTTCCGCGGACAAGGACTTCCGTCGGCTGGGGATCGACTCGCTGACCGCGATCGAGCTGCGCAACCGGCTGTCCTCGGTCACCGGGCTCACCCTGCCCGCGACACTGGTCTTCGACTACCCCACGCCGCGTGGGCTCGCCGGGTTCCTGCTGGGGGAACTGGTGGAGGAAGGCCAGGACGCGGACGCCCCGGGCTCGCTGACGCCGGTCGCGGTGGCCGATGACCCCATGGTCATCGTCGGAATGAGCTGCCGGTTCCCGGGCGGGCTGGAGTCGCCGGAGGATCTGTGGCGGTTCGTCGAATCGGGCGGCGACGCCATCTCCGGCTTCCCCGAGGACCGGGGCTGGGAAGGGAACGCGGAGGGCGACGGCGCCGCGGGCGGGTTCCTGCGCGGCGCGGCCGACTTCGACGCGGGCTTCTTCGGGATCAGCCCGCGTGAGGCGCTGGCCATGGATCCGCAGCAGCGGCTGCTGCTCGAAGTGTCCTGGGAGGCCGTCGAGCGGGCGGGCATCGATCCGGTGGCGCTGCGGGGCAGCAGGACCGGAGTGTTCGTCGGGCTCAGCGGCTACGACTACTCCACGCTGGTCATGCAGTCCTCCGCGGACGTCGAAGGCCATGCGACCACGGGCCTGTCGGGGAGTGTGGCGTCAGGTCGGCTGGCCTACGTCCTCGGGCTGGAAGGCCCGGCGGTCACGGTGGACACGGCGTGCTCGTCGTCGCTGGTGTCGCTGCACCTGGCCACGCAGGCCCTGCGTGCAGGGGAATGCTCGCTGGCCCTCGTGGGGGCGGTGATGGTCATGGCCACCCCGGTGACCTTCGCGGGATTCTCCCGGGTCGGCGGCCTGGCGCCGGACGGCCGCTGCAAGGCGTTCGCCGAGGCCGCGGACGGCACCGGCTGGTCCGAGGGCGTGGCGACGCTGGTAGTGGAACGGATGTCCGACGCGGTGCGCAACGGACACGACATCCTCGCGGTGGTGCGGTCCTCGGCGGTGAACCAGGACGGTGCCTCGAACGGTCTGAGCGCGCCCAACGGCCCCTCGCAGCAGCGGGTGATCCGCCAGGCGCTGGCCGGCGCCGGGTTGAATCCGGGGGAGGTCGATGCGGTGGAGGCGCACGGCACCGGCACCACTCTCGGCGATCCGATCGAGGCGCAGGCGCTGCTGGCGACGTACGGGCAGGACCGGGAGCACCCGCTGTACCTGGGCTCGGTGAAGTCCAACCTCGGCCACGGGCAGGCGGCGGCAGGCGCCGCCGGACTGATCAAGACGGTCATGGCGATGCGGCATGGGGTGCTGCCGAGGACGTTGCACGTGGACGAGCCGTCGTCCCATGTGGACTGGTCGGCGGGGGCCGTTGAGCTGCTGACGGAGAACGTGGCGTGGCCGGAGACGGGCCATCCGCGCCGGGTGGGAGTGTCTTCGTTCGGGATCAGTGGTACGAACGCGCATGTGATCCTGGAGCAGGGTCCCGAGCCGGTGGTGGAGGCCGGTGGGGAGCCGGAGGTCAGGCCGGTCGTGGTGCCGTGGCCTGTGTCGGCCGTGGGCGAGGCCGCGCTCGATGCGCAGGTGGAGCGGATCAGGTCTTTCGCGGATGGGCGGCTGGCGGATGGGCGGCTTCCGCTGGACGTCGGGTTCTCGCTGGTGAGGGGCCGGTCGGTGTTCGATCATCGGGCGGTGTTGCTGTCCCCGGCGGATGGTGCGGATGGTGTGGTCGAGGTGGCCCGGGGTGTGGCTGCCGAGGGTCCGCTTGCTGTGGTGTTCTCGGGGCAGGGTGCGCAGCGGATCGGGATGGGGCGGGAGTTGTATGGCCGGTTCCCGGTGTTCGCGCGGGCCTTGGATGAGGTGTTGGATGAGTTCGATCCCGCGTTGCGTGAGGTGATGTGGGGTGAGGATGTCGGGGCGCTGAATGCGACGGGTTGTGCTCAGCCTGCGCTGTTCGCGGTCGAGGTGGCCTTGTTCCGGCTGCTGGAGTCGTTCGGTGTCGTGCCGAGGTTCGTGGCGGGGCATTCGATCGGTGAGGTGGCCGCGGCGCATGTGGCGGGTGTGCTGTCCCTCGCCGACGCCTGCGCGCTGGTGTCGGCGAGGGCCCGGTTGATGCAGGCGTTGCCGGTCGGCGGGGCGATGGTGGCGGTCGCGGCGACCGAGGACGAGGTCGCGCCGTTGTTGTCCGAGCGGGTGTCGGTCGCGGCGGTGAACGGGCCGTCGTCGGTGGTGCTGTCCGGTGAGGAATCGGCGGTCGCGGAGGTCGTCGCACGGTTGGAGGGCCGTCGTAGGAGCGAGCTGGCGGTCAGCCACGCGTTCCACTCGCCGTTGATGGACCCGATGCTGGCGGAGTTCCGTAAGGTTGTCGGGGACCTCACCTTCCACGAGCCCACGATGCCGGTGGTGTCGAACCTGACCGGTGCGCTCGCGACGGCCGGTGAACTGTGCTCACCGGAGTACTGGGTACGCCACGTCCGCGAGACCGTACGGTTCGCCGACGGGATGCGGACGCTGTCCGGCGCGGGCGCGGCGGTGTTCCTCGAACTGGGCCCGGACGGTGTGCTCTCGCCGGTGATCCGCGAGTCGGTGGCCGACGGGACGACGGTCGTCCCGGTCCTGCGCAAGGACCGGGACGAGGAGACCGCAGCCGTGACCGCCCTCGCGCGCCTGCACGTGGCCGGGGTGGACGTGGACTGGAAGACCTTCTTCGCCGGGACCGGTGCGCGCCGGACCGACCTGCCGACGTACGCGTTCCAGCGCGAGCGGTTCTGGCCGGAGGCGGCCGAACCCGTGGCCGCGGGCGACGGCATCGACGCGGAGTTCTGGTCGGCGGTGGAGCGGGAGGACCTGGATTCCCTCGCGTCGAGCCTCGATGTGGACCCCGACACCCTCGGCGCCATCGTGCCCGCGCTGTCGTCCTGGCGCGGTCGGCGCCGGACGAGGTCGACGGTCGACTCCTGGCGCTACCGGGAGAAGTGGCGGCCCCTGGAGGATTCCTTCCCGGCCGTACTGCCGGGCACCTGGCTGGCGGTGCTCCCCGCCGAGGGTGACGGCTGGGCGCGTGACGTCGTGGACACGCTGGGTCCAGCCGTGATCCGCTTCGTACCGGCGGATTCCGACCGTACGGTGCTCACCGCGCGGTTGGCCGAACTCACCGCCGACGGAACCGAGTTCGCAGGAGTGGTATCACTCCTCGCCGCGTCGCCGGACGGCCTCGCGGACACGGCGGCGCTGCTGCGGGCCCTGGGCGACGCGGACATCGCGGCGCCCGTGTGGGCGGTGACCCGCGGTGCGGTGTCCGCGGATCCCGGCGGCCCGGCGATCGATCCGGGACAGGCCGCGTTCTGGGGACTCGGCCGGGTCGCTGCACTGGAGTACCCGGACCGCTGGGGCGGCCTGGTCGACGTACCGAGCGCGGAGGCACCGGGCGCGGACGCGCTGAACGCGGACGTGCTGAACGCGGACGTCGCGCGGCGGCTGATCGGCGTGCTCGCGGGATCACTCCCCGGGGCCGGTGACGAGGACCAGGTCGCGGTGCGGACCTCAGGGGTCTTCGGCCGGCGTCTGGTGCCCGCACCCGCAGGGAACGCGGCACGGCGGTGGCAGCCGACCGGCACGGTGCTGATCACCGAGGGCACCGGAACGGTGGGCGCGCACGTGGCGCGCTGGCTGGCCGGGCACGGCGCGGAACACCTGCTGCTGCTCGCCCGTCCGGGGCCGGACGCGTCCGGTGCGGCGGAGCTGGAGGCCGAACTGACCGCGCTCGGCACGCGGGTCACGATCGCGGTCTGCGACGCGACGGACCGGGCCGAACTGGAAGCGGTGCTGGCGGCGATCGGGCCGGAGTTCCCGCTGACCGGTGTCGTGCACGCGGCCGGTCACCTGGAAGAGCCCACCGCGCTCGACGGTCTGCCCGCGCGGCGTTTCGAGGACGTGTTCCGGGCCAAGGTCGAGCCCGCCCTGCTGCTGGACGAGCTGACCCGCGACCTCGACCTGTCGGTGTTCGCGCTGTTCTCCTCGGTGGCCGCCGCCGTCGGCAGCCCTGGCCGGGCGGACTACGCCGCCGGGAACGCGGTGCTGGACGCGCTCGCCGAGCGCCGCCGGGCACAGGGCCTCCCGGCGACCTCGATCGCCTGGGGCGCCTGGCGAGGGGCCGGAGCGCCGGAGGCGGCCGGATCCACCGTCCTCGATCCACGGCTCGCGATGGAGGCGATGGCCGAGCTGGTGGCCGAACCGGACGCGACCGCGGTCGTCGCCGACCTCCGGCAGCCCCAGTTGCTGAAGGCCCTGCTCAGCCTCCGTACCAGTGCCGCGTTCACCGGACTGCCCGGCGCCCGCGAGGCCGCACGGGCGGCGCGGAAAGCCCGGCTCGACGGCGAGTCCACGGTCTCGAAGCTGCGTGAGCGCCTGCTCGCCGCCCCCGCGACCGAGCGGGGTGCGGTGCTGCTGGACGTCGTACGGACCCATGCCGCCGCCGTACTCGGACACGCCGACCCGGAGGCCATCGGCNCCCATGCCGCCGCCGTACTCGGACACGCCGACCCGGAGGCCATCGGCGCGGACCGGGCGTTCCAGGACCACGGGTTCGACTCGCTGACCTCGATGGAACTGCGCAACCAACTGGCCCACGCCACCGGCCTGGCGCTGCCCGCGAGTCTGCTCTTCGACTACCCGAGGCCACGGGTGCTGGCCGAACACCTCGTCGCCGAGCTGCTGGGGCGGGGGGAGCAGGCCGATGCGCCGGTCCTCACCCCGGTTTCGCCCGGCCCCGCGGACGACCCGGTGGTGATCGTCGGCATGGCCTGCCGCTTCCCCGGCCAGGTGCGTACCCCGGAGGAGTACTGGGACCTCGTCGCGTCCGGCCGGGACGGCATCGCCGGGTTTCCCACCGATCGCGGCTGGGACCTGGAGACCCTCGCCGGGAATCAACCCGGCTCCAGCGCGACCTCCGAGGGTGGTTTTCTCTACGACGCGGCCGACTTCGATCCGGGCTTCTTCGGGATCAGCCCGCGCGAGGCGCTGGCCATGGATCCGCAGCAGCGGCTGCTGCTCGAAGTGTCCTGGGAGGCGATCGAGCGGGCGGGCATCGACCTGGCCGGCCTGCGCTCCAGCCGGACCGGGGTGTTCGTGGGCACCAACGGCCAGGACTACGTGCACCTGGTGACCCGCGCGCGCGAAGACATCGGCGGCCACATCGGCACCGGGCTGGCGGCGAGTGTGCTCTCCGGTCGGCTGTCCTACGTCTTCGGCCTGGAAGGCCCGGCGTCCACCGTCGACACGGCGTGCTCGTCGTCGCTGGTGTCCTTGCACCTGGCCGCGCAGGCCCTGCGTGCCGGGGAGTGCTCGCTGGCCCTGGCCGGTGGCGTCACCGTGATGACGACCTCCGTGAGCTTCGAGGGGTTCAGCATCCAGGGCGGGCTGGCGCCCGACGGCCGCTGCAAGCCGTTCGCCGAGGCCGCCAACGGGACCAGCTGGTCCGAGGGCGTCGGCATGCTGGTGGTCGAGCGGCAGTCCGACGCGCTGCGCAACGGGCATCACATCCTCGCCGTGTTGCGGGGCTCCGCCGTGAACCAGGACGGTGCCTCGAACGGTCTGAGCGCGCCGAACGGCCCCTCGCAGCAGCGGGTGATCCGCCAGGCGCTGGCCGGTGCCGGGTTGAATCCGGGGGAGGTCGATGCGGTGGAGGCGCACGGCACCGGCACCACTCTCGGCGATCCGATCGAGGCGCAGGCGCTGCTGGCGACGTACGGGCAGGACCGGGAGCACCCGCTGTACCTGGGCTCGGTGAAGTCCAACCTCGGCCATACGCAGGCCGCGGCGGGCGTCGCCGGTGTCATCAAGTCCGTACTGGCGATGCGGCACGGAATCCTGCCCCGCACGCTGAACGTGGATGAGCCGTCGTCCCACGTGGACTGGGCGGCCGGTTCGATCGAGCTGCTGACCCAGAATCAGGCGTGGCCGGAGACGGGCCATCCGCGCCGGGTGGGAGTGTCTTCGTTCGGGATCAGTGGTACGAACGCGCATGTGATCCTGGAGCAGGGTCCCGAGCCGGTGGTGGAGGCCGGTGGGGAGCCGGAGGTCAGGCCGGTCGTGGTGCCGTGGCCGGTGTCGGCCGTGGGCGAGGCCGCGCTCGATGCGCAGGTGGAGCGGATCAGGTCTTTCGCGGATGGGCGGCTGCCGCTGGACGTCGGGTTCTCGCTGGTGACGGGCCGGTCGGTGTTCGATCATCGGGCGGTGTTGCTGTCGTCGGCGGATGGTGCGGATGGTGTGGTCGAGGTGGCCCGGGGTGTGGCTGCCGAGGGTCCGCTTGCTGTGGTGTTCTCGGGGCAGGGTGCGCAGCGGATCGGGATGGGGCGGGAGTTGTATGGCCGGTTCCCGGTGTTCGCGCGGGCCTTGGACGGGGTGTTGGCCGAGTTCGATCCTGCGTTGCGTGAGGTGATGTGGGGTGGGGACGTCGGGGCGCTGAACGCGACGGGTTGTGCTCAGCCTGCGCTGTTCGCGGTCGAGGTGGCCTTGTTCCGGCTGCTGGAGTCGTTCGGTGTCGTGCCGAGGTTCGTGGCGGGGCATTCGATCGGTGAGGTGGCCGCGGCGCATGTGGCGGGTGTGCTGTCCCTCGCCGACGCCTGCGCGCTGGTGTCGGCGCGGGCCCGGTTGATGCAGGCGTTGCCGGTCGGCGGGGTGATGGTGGCGGTCGAGGCGACCGAGGACGAGGTGCGGTCGTTGCTGTCGGACCGGGTGTCGGTCGCGGCGGTGAACGGGCCGTCGTCGGTGGTGCTGTCCGGTGAGGAGACAGCGGTCGCGGAGGTCGTCGCACGGTTGAAGGGCCGTCGTAGGAGCGAACTGGCGGTCAGCCACGCGTTCCACTCGCCGTTGATGGACCCGATGCTGGCGGAGTTCCGTAAGGTTGTCGGGGACCTCACCTTCCACGAGCCCACGATGCCGGTGGTGTCGAACCTGACCGGTGCGCTCGCGACGGCCGGTGAGCTCTGCTCACCGGAGTACTGGGTACGCCATGTCCGCGAGACCGTACGGTTCGCCGACGGGGTACGGACCCTCTCCGAGAGCGGCGTGAAGACCTTCCTCGAACTCGGGCCCGACGGCGTGCTCTCGGCCATGATCCGGGGTTCGGCGCCGGACGGGACCACTGTCGTTCCCGCGCTGCGCAAGGACCGGGACGAGGAAGCCGCCATGGCCACCGCGCTCGCGCGCCTGCACGTCACCGGCGCCCCGGTGGACTGGCGGGTGTTCTACGCGGGCACCGGGGCGCGCCGGACCGACCTGCCGACGTACGCGTTCCAGCGCGAGCGGTTCTGGCCGACGGCGTCGCTGCGCTCCGCGGACGCGGCCGGCCTCGGCCTGGCCCCGACGGAACACCCCATGCTCGGCGCCGTGATGGCCGTCGCGGGCTCGGCGGAGGTGGTCCTCACCGGCACCCTGTCGCTCGCCCTCCACCCCTGGCTCGCCGAGTACACCGTCGATGGTGCGGTCATCCTGCCGGGCACGGCCTTCCTGGAGGCCGCGATCCGCGCGGGCGACCAGGTCGAGTGCGAGCGGGTGGCGGAACTGACCCTGGCCGAACCGCTGGTGGTGCCGGAGCGGGGCGCGGTGCGGATCCAGGCGCGGATCGGCGAACCCGACGACGCCGGGCGCCGGGAGCTGTGGTTCCACGCGCGCCCCACCGACGACCCCGACGCCGCGTGGACGCCGCACGCCCACGGGTGGCTCGAACCGGGGGAGCGGGGGGCCGGCTTCGACGCGGCACAGTGGCCGCCGGCCGGCGCGACCGGGATCGGGCTGGACGACCTCTACGACCGCTTCGCCGACGCGGGCCTGGTCTACGGGCCTTCGTTCCAGGGCCTGCGGGGGGTCTGGCGGCGCGGCAAGGACCTCTATGCCGAGGTCGCGCTGCCCGACGAGGTGCGCGACGCCGACGGCTTCGGCCTGCACCCGGCACTGCTGGACTCCGTGCTGCACGCGGCGGTGTTCACCGGCGCCGAAGAGGACGGCGAACGGCTGCTCCCGGCCGAGTGGCGCGGGGTGTCGCTGCACGCCGCGTCCGCGCGGGTGCTGCGGGCCCGGCTGACCCGCGAAGCGGACGGGCTCGTCCTGGCCGCGGCCGACGCGCAGGGCGCGCCGGTCCTCTTGGCGGACTCGGTGGTGCTGCGGCCTCCGGCGGCCCGGCCGGACGCACCGGCCGGCCCGGACCACCGGAAGTCCCTGTTCCATCTTGAGTGGGTGGAACGGCCGGAGCCCGGGACAGCCGCCGACGACTCCGCCTGGTTCGTCCTCGGGGCCGACGAGCTCGGGCTGGCCGACGCGCTCGGTCAGGACGCAACACCAGTGAAGTCCCTAGCCGAAGTGCGCGATCGTGGCGGCGCGGTGGCACCGCGGATCCTCGCGGTACCCGTCGCGGGCCCTATGGATGGCGGCCCGGAGACGGTGCACGAGGTGACGCATCGGGTGCTGGCGCTGATGCAGGAGTGCCTGGCCGAGGACCGGCTGGCCCGCACCCGCCTGGTGTTCGTCACCAGGGGAGCGGTCGCGCCGGAGGGCGAGGACGTCACCGACCTGGCCGCCGCGGCGGTGTGGGGCCTGGTGCGGTCCGCGCAGATGGAGAACCCCGGCCGGTTCCTGCTCGCCGATCTCGACGGCTCGGCCGCCTCCGCGGCCGTGCTGCCGAGCCTGCCGGGTACGGACGAGGAGCAGTTCATGGTGCGGGAAGGGACCGTTCGGGTCGCGCGCATGATGCACGCGCCCGAACCGTCCGCGCCCGCCCGGAACGGCTCCCCCTGGGGGCCGGAGGGGACGGTGCTGATCACCGGTGGCACCGGCGGCCTGGGCCGCGAGCTGGCCCGGCACCTGGTGACCGAGCGTGGGGCCCGGCATCTGGTGCTGGCGAGCCGCCGGGGCGCCGAGGCGCCGGGAGCCGCAGAGCTGCGCGAGGAGCTGACCGCCCACGGCGCGGAGGTGTCCCTCGCAGCCTGCGACTTCGCCGACCCCGTCGCCGTACGGGAACTCCTGGGCGCGGTCCCGGCCGCGCACCCGCTGACCGCGGTGGTGCACACGGCCGGTGTGCTCGACGACGGAGTGCTCGACGCGCTGACCCCGGAGCGGGTGGACACGGTGCTGCGGCCCAAGGTCGACGCCGCGTGGCATCTGCACGAGGCGACGCGGACGGCGGACCTCGCGGCGTTCGTCGTCTACTCCTCGGTGGCGGGCGTCATGGGCAGCCCCGGGCAGGCGAACTACGCCGCCGCCAACGCCTTCCTCGACGCGCTGGCCCAGCACCGCAGGCGTGCGGGGCTGGCCGCGACATCGCTGGCGTGGGGCCCCTGGGCGCAGGGCACCGGCATGACCAGCGGACTGGGCGACGCCCACATCGAGCGCATGAAACGGTCCGGAACGCCGCCGCTGACCCTGGAACAGGGCCTCGCCCTCTTCGACGCCGCCACCGGCCGCGACGAGGCGAACCTGATCGTGATGCGTACGGCGGGCAAGGCCGGTCCCAGCACGACGATGTTCGCCGGCGCCGTGCCCCCGATCCTGCGCGGCCTGGTCCGCGCCGGTCGCCGGACCGCCGCCGCCGACAACCGGGCTGCCGACCTGGCGGCGCGACTGGCGGACACCCGCGAGCACGAGCGGGTGCGCCTTCTCACCGATCTGGTACGGGGCGAGGCCGCGGCCGTACTGGGGCACGGTTCGCCGGACCAGGTAGGTGTCGAGCGGGAGTTCGACCGGCTCGGGTTCGACTCGCTCACCGCGCTCGAGCTGCGCAACCGGCTCACCGCCACGACAGGGCTGCGGATGCCCGCGACCCTGATCTTCGACTATCCGACACCGGCCGCCGTCGCCGACTTCCTGGCCACCCGCCTCGGCGAGCCCGCCCGGGAGGACGCTGGCCCCGCCCTGCCCGCCGAACTCGACCGGCTGGAATCGGCACTGTCGGCAGCGCTGTCGGCGGAAGACCTCGGCGAGGCCGCCAGGGCCGCGGCCGCGGCGCGGCTGCGGAAGATGCTCGCGCGGGTGACCGGCACCGGTACCGGCCCCGGCACCGAGACCGGCGAACAGGACGTACAGCAGCGGATCGAGGCGGCGAGTGCCGACGAGGTCCTCGCCTTCATCGACAGTGAGCTCGGCCGGCCGACGGACCACTGACCCCCGGCCCCCGGCCGATCACTCAAGCGGAAGCGGAAAGGCGCCTTGACCATGGCGGACGAAGAGAAGCTCGTCGAATACCTGAAGTGGGTCACCGCGGATCTGCACCAGACGCGGCGGCGGCTTGAGGAGGCCGAGTCCGGCCGGCACGAGCCGGTGGCGATCGTCGGCATGGCGTGCCGTTTCCCCAGCGGGGTGCACTCCCCGGAGCAGCTGTGGAACCTGGTGGCCTCGGGCGATGACGCGATCTCCGGCTTCCCGACCGATCGAGGCTGGGATGCCGCGGTGCTCGGCGGTGACGGCCGCGGCCGCAGCGTCACCGGCGAAGGCGGATTCCTCCACGACGCGGCCGACTTCGATGCGGGCTTCTTCGGGATCAGCCCGCGCGAGGCGCTGGCCATGGACCCGCAGCAGCGGCTGCTGCTCGAAGTGTCCTGGGAGGCGATCGAACGCACCGGGATCGACCCGCTCTCGCTGCGCGGCAGCCAGACCGGCGTGTTCGTCGGGACCAACGGCCAGGACTACGTCCGGCTGGTGGCCGAGGCGCGGGAGGACATGGACGGCCACGGGGGGACCGGGCTCGCGGCGAGCGTCATCTCCGGGCGGCTTTCCTATGTGCTCGGCCTCGTGGGCCCCGCCGTCACCGTGGACACGGCGTGCTCGTCGTCGCTGGTGTCGCTGCACCTGGCCGCGCACGCGCTGCGCAGCGGGGAGTGTTCCCTGGCGCTTGCGGGCGGGGTCACCGTGATGGCGACCCCCGCCAGCTTCGCCGGGTTCAGCATCCAGGGCGGGCTGGCGCCCGACGGCCGCTGCAAGCCCTTCGCCGAGGCCGCGGACGGCACCAGCTGGTCCGAGGGCGTCGGCGTGCTCATGGTGGAACGGCTGTCCGACGCGATACGCAACGGGCACGAGATCCTCGCCGTGGTACGGGGCTCCGCCGTCAACCAGGACGGCGCGTCCAACGGTCTCACCGCGCCCAACGGCCCCTCCCAACAGCGGGTGATACGCCAGGCCCTCGCCAGTGCCGGGCTCTCCCCGGCGGACGTGGACGCGGTGGAGGCGCACGGCACCGGCACCACCCTCGGCGACCCGATCGAGGCCCAGGCGCTGCTGGCGACGTACGGGCAGGACCGGGAGCAGCCGCTGTACCTGGGCTCGGTGAAGTCGAACCTCGGACACACGCAGGCCGCGGCGGGCGCCGCCGGACTCATCAAGACGGTCATGGCCATGCGGCACGGAGTGCTGCCCCGCACGCTGCACGTCGACACCCCCTCGTCCCACGTGGACTGGACCGAGGGCGCGGCCGAACTGCTCACCGCCGACACCGAATGGCCCCGGACCGACCGCCCACGCCGGGCGGGAGTGTCCTCGTTCGGGATCAGCGGCACCAACGCCCACGTCATCCTGGAACAGCACACGCCGGACGAACCGGAGGCCGCCGGGGGCCTCGCTCCGGTGCCCGGCGCGGTGCCCTGGCCCGTCGCGGGCAGGACCGAGGCCGCGCTGGCCGCGCAGGTGGAGAGCGTGAAGCGGTTCGCGGCACAGAACCCGAAGTGCTCGCCGCTCGACGTCGGTTTCTCCCTCGCCACCGCCCGGTCGGCGTTCGAGCACCGCGCCGTGCTGCTGGCCTCCGACGAGGGGCTCCTCGAAGTCGCCCGGGGCGAGGCCGGGGAAGCGCCGGTGGCCGTCGTCTTCTCCGGGCAGGGCGCACAGCGGCTCGGCATGGGACGCGGCCTCTACGACCGCTTCCCGGCCTTCGCGGAGGCGTTGGATGCCGTGCTCGCGGAGTTCTCCCCGCCCCCGTCCACGGCGTCGGAAAGCCCCACAGGGCCGCGGCCGGAACGGCTTCGCGACGTGATCTGGGGCGAGGACGCGGACCTGCTGGACCGGACCGGCCACGCTCAGCCCGCCCTCTTCGCGGTCGACGTGGCGCTGTTCCGCCTGGTCGAATCGCTGGGAGTGCGCCCGCGGTTCGTCGCCGGGCACTCGATCGGCGAAGTGGCGGCCGCACACGTCGCGGGCGTACTGTCCCTCCCCGACGCCTGCCGCCTGGTCGCGGCCCGCGCCCGGCTGATGCAGGCTCTGCCCGCCGGCGGCGCCATGGTGGCGGTCGAGGCCACCGAGGACGAGGTCCGGCCGCTGCTCACCGACCAGGTGTCGATCGCGGCCGTCAACGGTCCCTCGTCGCTGGTCGTCTCCGGTGAGGAGGACGCCGTCGCCGAGGTGACCGCCCACCTGACGGGGCGCCGCACCAGCAGGCTGGCGGTCAGCCACGCCTTCCACTCGCCGCTGATGGACCCGATGCTGGAAGAGTTCCGCTCCGTCGTCGCGCGCCTGACCTTCCACCAGCCCGAGATCGACATCGTCTCCAACCTGACCGGCGCGCTCGCCACGCCCGACGAGCTGCGCTCGCCCGACTACTGGGTGCGGCACGTCCGCGAGACCGTACGGTTCGCCGACGGCGTACGGGCGCTGGCCGCCGCCGGTGCCGGTGTGCTGCTCGAACTTGGCCCGGACGGGGTGCTCGCGCCGCTGATGCGCGAGTCCGTGCCGGAGCGCATCGCCGTCGTTCCCCTGCTGCGCAAGGACCGCGACGAGGAATCAGCGGCCGTCACCGGCCTGGCCAGGCTGCACGTGGCCGGGGCCGGTGTGGACTGGCGGGCGTTCTTCGCGGGCACCGGCGCCCACCGGACCGACCTTCCGACGTACGCCTTCCAGCGCGAGCGGTACTGGCCGGAGGCGGCCGGGTCCGTCCCGCTCTCCGGTGCGGCGGACGGGGCGGATGCCGAGTTCTGGGCCGCGGTGGAGCGCGAGGACCTGCCGTCCCTGGCGGCCCGCCTGGACATCGACACCGACGCGCTGGGCGGCGTGGTGCCCGCGCTGTCGGCCTGGCGCGCCAAGCGACGGGCCCGTTCGCTCGCCGACTCGCTGCGGTTCCGGGAGAGCTGGCAGCCGCTGCGCGGCGCGTCCGCGGCCGCCCTGCCGGGCGTATGGCTGGTGGCGCTGCCCCATGACGGGTCGGAAACCGACACCCCGTGGGTGCGGTCGGTGCTCGACGGCCTCGGCCCGGACGTGGTCCCGGTGACAATGGAGAAGCGGCCCGACCGTTCCGAACTCGCCCAGAAGCTGGGCGAGTTGAAGGCGGGCGGCACGAGGATCGCCGGAGTGGTCTCGCTGCTTGCGGCGAACGAGGCACGCCGCTGGTCGAGCGTGCCGGTGGGTCTGGTCGACACCGCCGTACTCGTGCAGGCCCTCGACGATGCCGGGATCCACAGCCGGGTCTGGGCGCTGACCCGCGGCGCCGTGTCGGTGGACGAGAACGACCCCGTCACCAGCCCGCGGCAGGCCGCGCTCTGGGGACTCGGCCGGGTCGCCGCCCTGGAGTACCCGGACCGCTGGGGCGGCGTGGTCGACCTGCCGCCGGAGCCGGACGACCGTACGCTCCGGCGGCTCATCGGCATCCTCGGCGGGCCCGGCGACGAGGACCAGGTCGCCATCCGCGCCTCCGGCGTGTTCGGCAGGCGGCTGCTGCCCGCCCCCTCCCACGACGCGGCGCCGACCTGGCAGCCCGCCGGCACGGTGCTCATCACCGGCGGCACCGGCGCGCTCGGTGCGCACCTGGCCCGCTGGCTGGCCGAGCACGGCGCGGAACACCTGCTGCTGCTCAGCCGCCGCGGTCCCCAGTCGCCGGGCGCGGCGGACCTGGAGGCGGAACTGACCGCGCTCGGCGCGCGCGTCACCATCGCCGCATGCGACACCGCGAACCGCGCCGAGCTGGAGGCCGCCCTGGCGGCCATTCCCGAGGAATTCCCGCTGACCGGGATCGTGCACGCCGCCGGCGTGCTGGACGACGCCGTGCTCAACGGGCTGACCCCGCAGCGCTTCGGCACGGTGTTCCGGGCGAAGGTCTCCCCGGCCATGCTGCTCGACGAGCTCACCCGCGACCGGGACCTGTCCGTATTCGCCCTGTTCTCCTCGGTGGCCGGTGCCGTCGGCAACCCGGGCCAGGCGAACTACGCCGCGGCCAACACGGTGCTCGACGCGCTGGCCCAGCAGCGCCGGGCGCAGGGCCTGCCCGCGACCTCCATCGCCTGGGGCGCCTGGGAGGGCGGCGGGATGGCCGCCGGCATCGAGGAGGTGCTGCACGAGACCGGCACCACGGTGCTGGAACCCGGGCTGGCTCTCGGCGTGCTGGCCGAACTGGTCGCCGCACCCGACCCGGTCACGGTGGTCGCCGACCTGGGGCAGCAGGACGTACTGGAGGCGCTGTTCAGCCTGCGGCCCAGCGCGTCGCTGAGCGCGCTGCCCGCCGCCCGCGAAGCGCAGCGGTCGGCCCGCGACGTCCGGCGCGAGAGCGAGTCGGCGGCCTCCGACCTGCGGCGGCAGCTGTACGCGGCGCCGGAGTCCGAGCGTACGACGCAACTGCTGGACCTGATCCGGACGCACGCGGCCGGGGTCCTCGGGCACGCCGGCCCGGACGCCATCAGCGTGGAGCGGGTCTTCCAGGACCACGGCTTCGACTCGCTGACCTCGATGGAACTGCGCAACCAACTGGCCCGCGCCACCGGCCTCGCGCTGCCCGCGAGCCTGCTCTTCGACTACCCGAGGCCCCAGGCACTGGCCGAGCACCTCGTGGCCGAACTGATGGGCCACGGGACCGAGGGTGACGAAGCGGCGCTCGTCGTGGCACCCGCCGGTGTCACCGACGGCGCCGACGACCCGATCGTGATCGTCGGCATGGCCTGCCGCTTCCCCGGCGGCGTCGACTCGCCCGATCAGCTGTGGGACCTGGTCTCCTCCGGCCGCGACGCCATCTCGGACTTCCCCACCGACCGCGGCTGGGACCTTCAGGGCGAGGGCGGATTCCTCTACGACGCCGCCGACTTCGACCCGGAGTTCTTCGGCATCTCGCCGCGTGAGGCACTGGGCATGGACCCGCAGCAGCGGCTGCTGCTGGAGACCGCGTGGGAGGCGATCGAGCGGTCCGGCATCGACCCCGTCGGGCTGCGGGGCAGCAGGACCGGCGTGTTCGTCGGCAGCAACGGCGTGGACTACATGCATGTGATCGCCCGCGCCTGGGACATGGAGGGCCGGGGCGTCATGCTCGGCCCCAGCGTGATGTCGGGTCGGGTGTCCTACGCCTTCGGCCTGGAAGGACCGGCGGTCACCGTCGACACGGCCTGCTCGTCGTCGCTGGTGTCGCTGCACATGGCCGCCCAGGCTCTGCGGGGCGGTGAGTGCTCGCTGGCACTGGCCGGTGGCGTGACGGTCATGACCACCTCGGCCAGCTTCGCGGGGTTCAAGCACCATGGCGGGCTCGCCCCGGACGGGCGGTGCAAGGCGTTCGGGGACTCCGCCGATGGCACCGGCTGGTCCGAGGGGGTCGGCGTGCTGGTCGTGGAGCGGCTGTCCGACGCGCGGCGGGGCGGCCATCCCGTCCTCGCGGTCGTGCGGGGCAGCGCGCTCAACCAGGACGGCGCGTCCAACGGACTGACGGCGCCCAACGGCCCCTCCCAGCAGCGCGTGATCCGGCAGGCCCTGGCGAGCGCCGGGCTGCACCCGGCGGACGTGGACGCGGTGGAGGCGCACGGCACCGGCACCACCCTCGGCGACCCGATCGAGGCGCAGGCCCTGCTGGCGACCTACGGCCAGGACCGGACGCGCCCGCTGCTGCTGGGCACGGTGAAGTCCAACATCGGCCACACCCAGGCCGCCGCCGGCGCGGCCGGGCTGATCAAAACGGTCATGGCGATGCGTCACGGCGTGCTGCCACGGACGCTGCACGTGGACGAGCCGTCGTCACACGTGGACTGGTCGGCGGGGGCCGTTGAGCTGCTGACCGAGAACGCCGCATGGCCGGAGGCGGGGCGCCCCCGCCGCGCCGGGGTGTCCTCGTTCGGCATCAGCGGCACCAACGCGCACGTGATCCTCGAACAGGCCCCGCGGGAGCCGGCGGAGGATGCCGAACCGCCCACCGTCACGCCCGGCGTCGTGCCGTGGGTGGTGTCTGCCAAGAGCGAGACGGCCCTCGAAGCCCAGGTGGACCGGGTACGCTCCCTCACGGCCGGGACCGCCGAACGCGCTCCGCTGGACATCGGGTTCTCGCTCGCCACGGAACGGTCGGTGTTCGACCACCGGGCGGTGCTGCTGGCCTCCGAGGACGGAGTGGCCGAGGCCGCCCGGGGCGTGGCAGGCCAAGGCGCGCCGGCGGTGCTGTTCTCCGGTCAGGGTGCGCAGCGGCTCGGCATGGGGCGGGAGCTGTACGCCCGGTTCCCGGTGTTCGCGCAGGCCCTGGACGCGGTGCTGGCCGAGTTCGATCCCGCGCTGCGCGAGGTGATGTGGGGTGAGGACGCCGAGGCGCTGAACCGGACCGGGGCCGCTCAGCCCGCCCTGTTCGCCGTCGAGGTGGCGCTGTTCCGGCTGGCCGAATCCCTGGGCATCGCGCCGAAGTTCGTGGCCGGGCACTCGGTCGGTGAGATCGCCGCCGCTCACGTCGCGGGAGTGCTGTCCCTCGCCGACGCCTGCGCACTGGTGTCGGCGCGGGCCCGGTTGATGCAGGCCCTGCCCGGTGGCGGGGCGATGGTGGCGGTCGAGGCGACCGAGGACGAGGTGCGGCCGCTGCTGTCGGACCGGGTGTCGGTCGCGGCGGTGAACGGACCGTCGTCGGTGGTGCTGTCCGGTGAGGAATCGGCGGTCGAGGAGGTCGTCGCACGGTTCGAGGACCGCAGGACGAGCGGGCTGGCGGTCAGCCACGCGTTCCACTCGCCGCTGATGGACCCGATGCTGGACGAGTTCCGTGCGGCAATCGTCGGGCTCACCTTCCACGAACCGCGCATCCCGGTCGTCTCGAACCTGACCGGGCGGCTCGCCACGGCCGGTGAGCTGCGCTCGCCCGACTACTGGGTGCGCCACGTCCGCGAGACCGTACGGTTCGCCGACGGCGTCCGGACACTGGCCGACGCGGACGTGCGAACGTTCCTCGAACTGGGCCCGGACGGCGTGCTGTCGGCCATGGTCCAGGAGTCGGCGCCGGAGGCGGCCGTGGCCGTGGCCGTGCTGCGCGCGGACCGCCCGGAGGAGACGGCGGCGGTCACCGCGCTCGCGCGGCTCCACGTGAGGGGCGTGCCCGTGGACTGGCAGGCGTTCTTCGCGGGCACCGGCGCCCGGCGGGTGGACCTGCCGACGTACGCCTTCCAGCGCGAGCGGTTCTGGCCGTCGGGCTCGACCGTCCCGGCGGACCTGTCCGGCGTGGGCCTCGCTCCGACCGACCATCCGCTGATCGGCGCGACGGTGAACGTGGCGGGCTCGGACGACATCGTGCTGACCGGGACCCTCTCCCAGGCCACCCACCCCTGGCTGACCGAGCCCCGGTCCGGCGGCTCGGCCTACTTCCCCGGCACCGGATTCCTGGAACTGGCCATCCGCGCCGGCGACCAGGCCGGCTGCGACCGTGTCGAGCAACTCACCATCACCACGCCGCTGATGCTCCCCGCGCAGGGCGCGACCCAGGTCCAAGCACAGGTGGGCGAGCCCGACGAGAGGGGCCACCGGGACATCCGGCTCTACGCACGGCCCGCCGACGCCGCGAGCGGGGACTGGCACCTGTACGCGACCGGCGTGCTCACCTCCGATGCCTCCCGAGCCCCGGCCGCGGAGTTCGACGCGACGGTCTGGCCACCGCCCGAGTCGACCCCGGTCGACCTCGACGGGCTCCACGAGCGCCACGCCCGGGCGGGCCTGGAGTACGGACCGGCCTTCCGCGGCTTGCGGGCCGTCTGGCGCCGCGGCGAGGAGGCGTTCGCGGAAGTCGTCCTGCCGGACGAGGCAAGGGCCGCGGACGGCTTCGGGATGCACCCGGCGCTGCTCGACGCGGTGCTGCACGCCGCCGTGTTCGCCGGGGAGGACAAGGGCGAGTGCGCCCTGCCCTTCTCGTGGAACGGCGCCGTACTGCACGCCACCGGTGCGTCCGTCCTGCGTGCCCGGCTGGTGCGCACCGGCCCGGACACCGTCACGCTGGCCGCGACCGACGTCGAGGGCACACCGGTGATCTCGGTGGACTCGCTGACGCTCCGGCCGCCGTCGGCCCAGCCGGATACGCCCGCCGGGCGGGACCCGCTCGACTCGCTCCACCGGGTCGAATGGGTCCCCGCCCCGACCGATCCCACACCCCTCGCCGGGGCACGGTGGGCCGTCATCGGAGACGACCAGCACGACCTGGGCAACGCGATGGCCCTGGCCGGCGAGACCATCACCGCCTACGCCGAGACCCTGGCCGACGCGATCGGCGAGGGCGGCGACAACGGACCCGTGCCGAACGGCTTCGTGGTCCCGGTCGCGGGGGGCCCCGGCCCCGAGGCCGTGCACGAAGCCACGCACCGGGCGCTGGCGCTGATGCAGGAGTGGCTGGCCGAGGAGAGGTTCGCCCGCTCGCGGCTCGTATTCGTCACCCGCGGCGCCATGGCCGCGGACGGTGAGGACGTCACCGACCTGGCCGCGGCGGCGGTGTGGGGCCTGGTGCGGTCCGCACAGTCGGAGAACCCCGGCCGCTTCCTGCTGGTCGACCTCGACGACGCGCACATATCGGCCGGGGCGCTGTCCGGTCTGCTGGCCGCCGACGAGGAGCAGTGGTTGCTGCGGAAACGGACCGCACGGGTCGCCCGGCTCACGCGGGTGCCCGCACAGCCCCCGTCCGGGCGGGCCTGGAACCCCGACGGCACGGTGCTCATCACCGGCGGCACCGGCGGCCTCGGCGGGGAACTGGCCCGGCACCTGGTGGCCGAACGCGGCGTACGGCGGCTGCTGCTGGTCGGCCGCCGGGGCGCCGAGGCGCCGGATGCGGCAGAGCTGCGCGACGAACTGACCGCTCATGGGGCTGACGTGTCCGTCGCCGCCTGCGACGTCACCGACCCCGCCGCCATAGCCCGCCTGCTGGCCGACGTGCCGGCCCGGCATCCGCTGACCGCGGTGGTGCACACGGCCGGCGTGCTCGACGACGGCGTGATCGCCTCGCTGACCCCCGAGCGCGTGGACACGGTACTGAGGCCCAAGGCCGACGCCGCCTGGCACCTGCACGAGGCGACCCGCGAACTCGACCTGGCCGCCTTCGTGCTGTATTCCTCGGTGTCCGGGGTGATGGGCAGCCAGGCCCAGGCGAGCTACGCCGCGGGCAACGCCTACCTCGACGCCCTCGCGGCCCACCGGCGCGGCCAGGGGCTGCCCGCCACCTCGCTGGCGTGGGGCTTCTGGGGCCGCCGCACGGGAATGACCGGCCACCTCACCGAGACCGACATCCAGCGTATGAGCCGGTCCGGCACGCCACCGCTGACCCCGGAGCTGGGTCTGGCCCTCTTCGACGCGGCCCTCACGCGCGACGAGGCCCAGCTGGTCCCGCTCCTGGTGGACCGGTCGCGGGCGCTCCAGCAGGTGCACCCGCTGCTGCGCAACCTCATCCCCAGCTCCCGGGCCACGGCGGCCGGGACGGCGAGGCCGCTGGCCACCGTACGGGACCGGCTCCGCGGCCTCGATCCGGACGAGCAGGAGAAACTGCTGGTGGACTTGGTGGTCGGCACGTCGGCCGTACTGCTCGGCCGGCGCGACGCGGACGCGATCGATCCGCAGGGCGCGTTCCTCACCATGGGCTTCGACTCGCTGATCGCGCTCGAATTGCGCAACCAGCTCGGTGAGGCGCTCGGCATGCGGGTGCCGACCTCCGTGGTGTTCGAGACCCGGACGCCCGCCGGGCTCGCCCAGTGGCTACGCGACCGGCTCGCGCACCAGGGCGGCATGAGCGCGGCCGCCGAACCCGGAGCGCTCACCGCCGTCCGGGAGAACGCCCAGGACTCGCTGGTCGGCATGTTCTTCGACACCGTGAACTCCGGCAGGCAGCTGGAGGCGATGCGGCTGCTGATGGCCGTCGCCGCCACCCGGCCGTCCTGCGAGGTGTCCGCCGAGGTCGAAGAGCTGCCGCAGCCGGTGACCCTGGCCACGGGCCCGGGCAAGCCCCGGCTGATCTGCATCAGCGCCCCCGGCGCGAACGGAGGCGTCCACCAGTACGCCCGGATCGCCTCCCGGTTCCGCGGCGACCGACACGTCTCCGCGCTGCCGCTGCTCGGCTTCGCCGAGGGCGAGCCGCTGCCCGCCACCAGCGAGACCGCGGCCCGGCTGATCGCGGAGAGCGCGCTGCTGGCCAGTGACGGCGAGCCGTTCGTCCTCGTCGGCTACTCCACCGGCGGCACCTTCGCCTACCGGGCCGCGGGCGTGCTGGAGGAGGTCTGGGGCGTCCGCCCCGAGGGAGTCATCATGCTCGACACCCTCAGCCTCCAGTACGAGGCCGGGGAGCAGGTCGACTGGGACGTGGTCCAGAGCAACTACCTCGCCGGCATCGACTCCCCGTCGGTGAAGCTGAACAGCGCCCGGCTGTCGGCGATGGCGTACTGGTTCATACGGATGACCACCGGAGGCGCGGAGCGGTACACGACCTCGGTGCCGAGCCTGCTCATCCGGTGCGCAGAGTCGCTGCCCGGGGTCGGGCACGGGGATACGGTGCCCGCGGTCCCGGCCTCCACCACGCGCCTGATCGACGCCGACCACCTGACGCTGATCGCCGACGACTCCCGGGAGACCGCACGCCTGATGGACGAATGGCTCACCACCCTGGAATCCGGCGGTGGCGCGTAGCTCCATCCGCCGCAAGGTCTAAGGGAATGTAAAGATCCCGCGGCCTTAGCCTCCGGGCTGAACTTCACTCGTCCGACTTTCTCAGAGGCGGTACGGCGTCATGACGGTCAGGCCCGGCACCGAGCCCTCCGGCGATCCGGTAGTGGTCGTCGGAATGGCGTGCCGATACCCAGGCGGGATCGATACTCCCGAAGACCTGTGGAACCTCGTCGTGTCGGGGCAGGACGCGACCGGCGGCCTCCCCGCCGACCGGGGCTGGGACCTGGCCGCCCTCGCCGGCGACGGCCCGGGCCGCAGCGCGTCCCAGCGGGGCGGCTTCCTGCGCGGCGCGGCGGAGTTCGACCCCGGCTTCTTCGGGATCAGCCCGCGCGAGGCCCTGGCCATGGACCCGCAGCAGCGGTTGCTGCTCGAGGTGTCCTGGGAGGCGGTCGAGCGGGCGGGAATCGACCCGCTGTCCCTGCGCGGCAGCCGCTCGGGGGCGTTCATCGGCACCAGCGGCGAGGACTACGCACTGGTCGTCCAGCGGGCGGAGGAGGACCTGGCCGGGCACGCCGTCACCGGCACCTCGCCGGGCGTGGCGACCGGCCGGCTCGCCTACTTCCTCGGCCTGGAGGGCCCGGCGATCACGGTGGACACCGCGTCGTCGTCCTCGCTGGTGGCGCTGCACTGCGCGGCGCGGGCGCTGCGGGCGGGAGAGTGCTCGCTGGCGCTGACCGGCGGCGCGACCGTCATGTCCACCCCGCGGGGTCTCGTCGGCTACTCCCGGCAGGGCGGGCTCGCGCCGGACGGCCGGTGCCGGGCCTTCTCCGACGACGCGAACGGCACCGTGTGGGCCGAAGGCGTGGGCGTACTGCTGCTGGAGCGGCTGTCCGACGCGCGGCGCCACGGCCACCCGGCGCTCGCCGTCGTGCGCGGCAGCGCGGTGAACTCCGACGGCGCCTCACGCGGGTTGACCGCGCCGAACGGCGCCTCCCAGGAACAGGTGATCCGGCAGGCACTCGAGGACGCCGCGCTGGGCACCTCCGAGGTGGACGCGGTGGAGGCGCACGGCACCGGCACCCGAGTGGGCGACCCGGTCGAGGCGCGGGCCCTGCTCGCCACGTACGGCCAGGGCCGGACCCGCCCGCTGTATCTCGGCTCGCTGAAGCCGAACCTCGGCCACGCGCAGGCGGCGGCGGGCGTGGCGGGCGTGATCAAGACGGTGCTGGCGCTGCGGCACGGGACGCTCCCGCGCACCCTGCACCTGAACGTGCCCACGACCCAGGTGGACTGGGCGGCGGGGGCGGTCGAACCGCTGCGTGAGAACACCGCGTGGCCGGATACCGGCCGGCCGCGCCGTGCCGGGGTGTCCTCGTTCGGCATCAGCGGAACCAACGCGCACGTCATCCTCGAACAGGCGCCGCCGGTCGCACCGGTCGACGAGCCCGAGCGGAACCCGGAGGTCTCTCCGGCCGTGGTGCCCTGGGTGGTGTCGGCCAGGACCGAGGCCGCGCTGGACGCCCAGTTGGACCGGATCCGGTCCACTCCGGTGTCCACAACGGATCCCCGTGCCGCCCTCGACGTCGGATTCTCCTTGGCCACCGGCCGTTCGGCGTTCGATCACCGGGCGGTCCTGCTCGCCGTCGGCGAGAGCCGGTCCGAAGCGGCGCGCGGCGTCGCCGGGAAGAGCCGGACGGCGGTGGTGTTCGCGGGGCAGGGCACCCAACGACTCGGCATGGGACGGGAGTTGTACGGCCGCTTCCCGGTGTTCGCCGAGCGGCTGGACGCGGTGCTGGCGGAGTTCGACCGCCATACGGACCTGCTGCGGACGAACGTGCCGCTGCGGGACGTGCTGTGGGGCGAGGACCCGGACCTGCTCGACCGGACCGGGTTCGCCCAACCCGCGCTGTTCGCCGTCGAAGTGGCCCTGTACGGGCTCGTGGAGTCGCTGGGTGTGACGCCGGACCTCCTGGCCGGGCATTCGATCGGCGAGGTGACGGCGGCACACGTGGCCGGGGTGTTCTCGCTCGCCGACGCGTGCCGCCTGGTGGCCGCGCGCGCCGGGCTGATGCAGGCGCTGCCGGACGGCGGAGCCATGGTCGCGGTGCGGGCCACCGAGAACGAAGTGCGGCCGCTACTGACCGACCGCGTGTCGATCGCGGCGGTCAACGGCCGGTCGCGGGTGGTGCTCGCCGGAGCGGAGCGCGAGGTTGTGCGGATCGCCGGTGCGCTGGCGGCCGAAGGCCGCAGGACCACCCGGCTGTCCGTGTCGCACGCCTTCCACTCGCCGCTGATGGACCCGATGCTCGCGGAGTTCCGGCGCACGGTGGAGCGCCTGGAGTTCCGGGAGCCGCGCGTCCCCGTGGTGTCGAACCTGAGCGGGCGGCTCGCGACGGGCGGGGAGCTGTGCTCGCCGGAGTACTGGGTGCGCCACATCCGCGACACCGTCCGCTTCGGCGACGGCCTCACCACCCTCCGCGAGGCGGGCGCCACCGTCCTGCTGGAACTCGGCCCGGACGGCACGCTGTCCGCCATGGCCGGGGACGACCTGGCCGGTACGCGGGTGACCGCGGTGCCCGCCCTGCGCGGGGACCGGGGTGAGGAGGCCGCGTTGGTGACCGCGCTGAGCCGGCTGCACGTGACCGGGGTGCCGGTGGCCTGGCGCGTGTTCTTCGCGGGCACGGGCGCACGCCGGGTGGACCTTCCGACCTACGCCTTCCAGCACGAACGCTTCTGGCCGACCGTCCGGGCGGAGGGAAGCGGCACGTCCCGGAACGGCTCGGGACACCCGTTGCTGGGCACGGTCGTGGAACTCGCCGAGGACGCCGGCCTGGTGTGCGGCGGCCGCGTCTCGGTGGCCGCGCAGCCATGGCTGGCCGACCACAACGTGTGCGGCCGGGTCGTGCTGCCCGGCACCGCCCTGGCGGAACTGGCCGTCCGGGCCGGTGACGAGGCCGGGTGCGCCCACCTCGAAGAGCTTGTCCTCACCTCGCCGCTCGTCCTGCCCGAATCCGGGGCGGTGGAACTTCAGCTGCGGGTCGGGGCCGCCCGGGAATCGGGACGGCGGCCGGTGACCGTGCACGCGCGGCCCGTCCCGGCCTTCGGCGCGCCGTGGATCGAGCACGCCTTCGGTGTGCTCGCCCCCAAGAGCGGCGCGGACCGCGGGCTCGACACGGCCGCGTGGCCGCCTCCGGGGGCCGAGCCGGTCGAGGCCGAGAGTTTCCGGCGGCGGTGGGCCGAGGCCGGATTCTCCTACGGGCCGATGCTCCAGGGGCTGCGCGCGGCCTGGCGGCGCGGCGCGGACGTGTTCGCCGAGGTGGTCCTTCCACCGGGAGCCGACACGGCCGCGTTCGTCCTGCATCCCGCGCTGCTGGACGCCGCCCGGCACGCCACCCCGCCCGGCGCCGACATCGGCCTTCCCTCGTACCTGCACGGCTTTTCCCTGCACGCGTCCGGTGCCACGGCACTGCGTGTGCGGCTCTCGGCCCAGCGGGACGGTTCGCTGGCGATCGAGGCCGTCGAACCGGGCGGGGAGCCGGTGCTGTCGGTCGACACCCTGTTCGTACGCCTGGTGCCGCAGCTCGGCGACCTGCCCCCGGCGACCGAACCCGCCGCCGAGTACGACGCCGACCGGCCCGCCGGGCGACCGGGAGTCGCCGCGCCGCGCCCGGAGGAGCTGCGGGGCATGCCCGCCGCTCGACGGGCCCGCGTCCTGCTCGACCTGGTGCGTGCCGAGGCGGCCGCGGTGCTGGGCCACGCGGACCCCGGCCAGGTGGACGCGAACCTGGCCTTCCGGGAACTGGGCTTCGACTCACTGACCGAGACCGAACTGCGCGCGCGGCTCGGCGCGGTCACCGGGCTGAGACTGCCCGACACCCTCGTGTTCAGCCATCCGACGCCCGCGTCGGTCGCGGACCACTTGGCGGACCGCATGGGTGACGGTCAGGCGGACGACACCGACCCCGAGGCGAAACCGCCCGATCCGATGCCCGATCGGGTCTCCACCGAGGACATCGATTCGCTGCCGGTGGACCGATTGCTCGACCTCATCGACGAGGAATTCGAACCCCAGTAAGCAGTCACACTTTCGTTGAGCCGTGAGGACGGTCCGGTGCCAGAAGACCAGCAGGGCAAAATCGTCGAGTACCTCAGGCGGGTCACCGCCGACCTGCGGCGGGCGCGGGCGCGGGTCGAGGAACTGGAGCAGCGCGCCGGCGAACCCATCGCGATCGTCGGCATGGGCTGCCGCCTGCCCGGCGGGGTCGGCTCCCCGGAGGAGCTGTGGGAACTGGTCCGCGCCGACGGGGACGCCATCACGGGGTTTCCCACCGACCGCGGCTGGGACCTGGGCGCTCTGCACGGCGACGGCCCGGGCGGCAGCCCCACCCACGAGGGCGGATTCCTGGCCGGGGCGACCGAGTTCGACCCGGGCTTCTTCGGCATCTCCCCGCGCGAGGCCGCGGCGATGGACCCGCAGCAGAGGCTGTTGCTGGAGGTGTCCTGGGAGGCGCTGGAACGGGCCGGGATCGACCCGCTGACCCTGCGCGGCAGCCGCTCCGGCGTGTACGTCGGCACCTACCACTGGGGTTACCGGCAGCCGCCGGACGCGGACGGCGACGACCAGCAGGGCCACGTGATGACCGGCACCGCGGCCAGCGTTCTCTCCGGCCGCCTCGCCTACACCCTGGGTCTGGAGGGCCCGGCCGTCACCGTGGACACCGCGTGCTCGTCCTCGCTGGTCGCGCTGGACATGGCGGTGCGGTCGCTGCGCGGCGGGGAGTCCTCGCTCGCCGTCGTCGGCGGGGTCACGGTGCTGTCGGACCCGGCGATCTTCCCGGAGTTCGGCAGGCAGGGCGGGCTGGCCCCGGACGGGCGGTGCAAGGCGTTCTCCGAGCAGGCGGACGGCACCGGCTGGTCCGAGGGCGTCGGGGTGCTCGTCGTCGAACGGCTGTCGGATGCGCGGCGGCACGGTCATCCCGTACTCGCGGTGGTGCGCGGCAGCGCGGTGAACTCCGACGGCGCCTCGAACGGCCTGACGGCGCCGAACGGAACGGCGCAGGAGCGGGTCATCCGGCAGGCACTGGAGAACGCCGCGCTGACCACCTCCGACGTGGACGTGGTCGAGGCGCACGGCACCGGGACCCGGCTCGGGGACCCCATCGAGGCGCAGGCGCTGCTCGCCACCTACGGCCAGGGCCGGGAGCCGGACCGCCCGCTGTGGCTGGGCTCGCTCAAGTCGAACATCGGCCACACGCAGGCGGCCGCCGGAGTCGCCGGGGTCATCAAGATGGTCCAGGCGATGCGCCACGCCACGCTGCCCCGTACGCTGCACGCCGAAAGGCCCTCCACGCGGGTGGACTGGTCCGCCGGCCGGGTCGCGCTGCTGCGCGAGACCATCGCGTGGCCGGAGACCGGCCGGGCCCGGTGCGCGGGGGTGTCCTCGTTCGGGATCAGCGGTACGAACGCCCATGTCGTCCTGGAACAGGCCCCCGAGACACCCGGGGCCCCCGAGGTCCCGGGGGCGCCGGAGAGCGACGCCGACCCGGTGCCGATCGTGCCCGACGCGGTGCCCTGGGTGGTCTCCGCCAGGACCGGCGCCGCCCTCGACGAGCATCTCCTGCGGGTGCGGTCCCTGCGGGGCGGGCCGGCCTCCCCGGCCGACACCGGATTCTCCCTGGCGACGGGCCGGTCGGTCTTCGAGCACCGCGCCGTGCTCCTGGGCTCCGCCGAGGGCGCACCGGAACTCGCCAGGGGCGTCGCGGCCGAACGGCCACTCGCGGTCCTGTTCTCCGGACAGGGCAGCCAGCGGATCGGCATGGGCCGCGAACTGCACGCCCGCTTCCCGGCCTTCGCGGAAGCATTCGACGCGGTACTCGTGGAGCTGTCCGAACACCTGCCACCGCCCGGCACCACCGGCCTCCTCCGCGAAGTGATCTGGGGCGAGGACGCCGAGCGGCTGAACCGCACCGGCTTCGCCCAACCCGCTCTGTTCGCCATCGAAGTAGCCCTCTTCCGCCTCGCGGAGACATGGGGTCTGAAGGCCGGCTACCTGGCCGGGCACTCGATCGGTGAGATCGCGGCCGCTCACGTCGCGGGAGTGCTGTCCCTTCCGGACGCCTGTGCGCTGGTGGCGGCCAGGGCCCGACTGATGCAGGGCCTGCCCGGTGGCGGGGCGATGGTGGCCGTCGAGGCGGCTGAGGACGAGGTCCGGCCGTTGCTGTCCGGTGAGGTGTCGGTGGCGGCGGTGAACGGGCCGTCGTCGGTGGTGCTGTCCGGCGAGGAGACCGCGGTCGAGGAGGCCGTCGCGCGGTTGGAGGGCCGCCGGACGAGGAGACTGGCTGTCAGCCACGCGTTTCATTCGGCGCTGGTGGACCCGATGCTGGAGGAGTTCCGTGCGGCTGTCGGCGGGCTCACGTTCCATGAGCCGCGCATTCCGGTCGTGTCGAATGTGACGGGGAGACTCGCGACCACCGGTGAGCTGAGCTCGCCCGACTACTGGGTGCGCCACGTCCGCGAGACCGTACGGTTCGCCGACGGCGTGCGCGCGATCGCCGCCGAGGGCGCCGGCGCCTGGCTGGAGCTGGGACCGAACGGCGTCCTCACGGCCATGGCCCAGGAGTCCCTGGCGCCCGACGCCGTCGTCGTTCCGTTGCTGCGCGAGGACATCGGCGAGGAACTCGCGGCCGTGACCGCGCTGGCGCGGCTCCACGTATCGGGGGTGGCCGTCGACTGGCCCGCGCTGTTCGCGGACACCGGCGCGCACCGGGTCGACGTACCCACCTACCCGTTCCAGCACCAGCGGTTCGCGCCGGTCGCGGACACACCCGTCCGGGACGGCGACGGCGCCGAGGCGGAGTTCTGGGCGGCGGTGGAGCGGGAGGACGTCACATCGCTGGCGACGGACCTGGACGCCGACGCCGCGGTGCTGCGCACCGTACTGCCCGCCTTGTCCTCGTGGCGGACCCGGCACCGCCAGAGGTCCACCGTGGACTCGTGGCGCCACCGCGAGGCCTGGCGGCGGCGGAGCTTCCCGGCCGGGAAGGCATCGGGTACCTGGCTGGTCGTCACCCCGCCGGGCGGCCCGGACGAGGACTGGATCTCCACCGTCGCCGATGCCCTGGGGCCGGACACCGTCCGCATCGAAGCCCGGGAAGCTGGGGACGCCGGCCGTGCCGCCCTCGCCGAACGCCTCACCACCGCGACCGACGGTCTTCCGTCCGTGGCCGGGGTGCTCTCGCTGCTGGCAGCGGACGAATCAGCGGACGACGCGGGAGTACCCGCCGGGCTCGTCCGCACGGCCGCGCTGGTGCAGGCGCTGGGCGACGCCGGACTGCACTGCCCGTTGTGGTGCGTCACGCGCGGCGCGGTGGCCGTGAACGACGCCGAGCACCCGGCCGGCCCGGCGCAGGCGGCGGCGTGGGGGCTGGGACGCGTGGCCGCGTTGGAGTACCCGGACCGCTGGGGTGGCCTGATCGACCTGCCCACCGAGCTGAACGAGCCCTCGGCCGCCGCCTTCGTCGCGGTACTGGCGGGCCGGGACGGCGAGGACCAGGTCGCCGTGCGGCCGTCCGGTACGTACGTACGCAGGCTGGTGCCCGCCCCCGCCCCGCGCCCCGCGGCGGAGTGGGAGCCGTCCGGCACGGTGCTGATCACCGGCGGGACCGGTGCGCTCGGCGCGCACGTGGCGCGCGCGCTCGCCCGACGCGGGCCGGCCACCCGCGGACCGGCCGGGAGCGACGGACCGCACC
>NZ_RIBZ01000059.1:0-3812 GCF_003721215.1 Streptomyces botrytidirepellens | reverse complement strand
CCGTCACCACCCGAGACCAACATCTCCCACAAACCCTCAGGAGAAGCGACACCACCCGGAAAACGGCACCCCATACCCACAATCGCGATGGGATCTTCGGCGTCGTCGGACGCATGAGCCTGGGCCTGCGGCGAGGGGGTGATGTCCGGTCCGGGGATCTCCCCCACCACCTGTTCGCGCAGGAACCCTGCCAGCGCGGATGGGGTCGGGTGGTCGAAGACCAAAGTGGCGGGCAGTGGCAGGGCGGTGGCGTTGGTCAGCCGGTTGCGCAGGTCGACCGCTGTGAGGGAGTCGAAGCCGAGGTCCTTGAACGCTCGGCCGGGGTCGATCGTCGCGGACGAGGAGTGCCCGAGCACGGTGGCGACCTGGGACTGGACCAGTGTCAGCAGCATCCGGTCCTGCTCGGCCGCCGAACGGCCACGCAGCCGCCGCGCCAGCTCGCCGTCGTCCCCGGCTCCGAGATCGGCGGCGGGGGTACGCGCAGCGGCCACCTCGGGCAGATCGCCGATCAAGGCGCTGGGGCGGGTGAACGTCATGGCGGCCGCGAAGCGTTCCCAGTCGACGTCGACCACGGTCTGGCACACCCGGCCGTCACCGAGCACCTGTTGCAGCACTGCGATGGCCCGGTCCGGGTCCAGTACACGCACACCCAGACGGCGGAAGTGCTCCGCCGCCACGCCGTCGGCGGCCATGCCATCGCCGCCCCACGGCCCCCAGGCCACCGACGTGGCCGCCAGCCCCANATCGCCGCCCCACGGCCCCCAGGCCACCGACGTGGCCGCCAGCCCCAGACCGCGGCGGTGTTGCGCCAGAGCATCCACGTACGCGTTGGCGGCGCCGTAGGCCGCCTGACCCACGTTCCCCACCACACCGGCGATGGACGAGAACAGGACGAAGGCGTCGAGGTCACGATCGGCCGTCAGGTCGTGCAGATGGCGCGCGGCGTCCGCCTTCGCCGCCAGCACGCGTGCCAGCCGCTCCGGGGTCAGCCCCTCCACCACACCGTCATCGAGGATCCCGGCAGTGTGAACGATTCCGGTCAGCGGTGCCTCTTCCGGGATACCGTCCAGCACCGCCCGTACGGCCTCGCGGTCGCCGACGTCACAGGCCGCGAACGCGACATCGGCGCCCAAGTCCGCCAGCTCGCGGCGCAGTTCGTCCGCGCCGGGCGCCTCGGCACCCCGACGGGACACCAGCAGCAGGCGCTCAGCACCCCGAGCAGCCAGCCAGCGTGACACCAGCCCGCCCAGGGCACCCGTACCACCGGTCACCAGCACCGTGCCACGCGGCTCCCAGCTCTCTCCCCGCGCGGCACCGGCCCCGTCCCGTACCAGCCGGGCCGCGAACACACCCGAAGGCCGTACGGCCACCTGATCCTCGCCACCGGACGCCGCGAGCACGGACACCAGCCGCGTCAAGCTGTGCTCGTCGGCGTCCTCCGGCACATCGACCAGACCGCCCCACCGCTCCGGCTGCTCCAACGCCACCGTCCGGCCCAGGCCCCACAACTGAGCTCCCACCGGATTCAGCAGCCGCTCGCCAGAAGCCACCGACACCGCCGAACGCGTCACACACCACACACGTGCCGCGATGCCGGAATCCCCCAGCGCCTGCACCAAGGTCAACGTCGTGGCGGTCGAGCCCGCCAAGGACACGACCCCCATCACCGTCTCGGTGTCCTCGGCTCGGATCTTCGCGGCCAGGGACTCGCGCGTATCGTCGGCGGCCACCGGCACGACGGTCGTCCGAGCGCCGGCGATTCGCAGCGTCCGCACGCACTGGTCCGTGAAGTCGTCGTCCGCCCGGTCCGGGACGGCCACCAGCCAAACGCCCCGCAGCCGGTTCGTCGCCGCCACGGTCACGGGCTTCCACTGCACCCGGTACCGCCAGCCCGAGAGCAGCGACTCCTCGCGGTGCCGCAGGCGCCAGTCCGAGAGCACCGGCAGCACGGTGTCCAAAGGCGCGGCCGGCTCCACCCCCAACTGCCCGGCCAGGGACTCCGCATCGCCCTGGTCGACCAGGTCCCAGAACCGCTGTTCGGTCCTGCCGGACTCCACGGCCGCTTCCGCCGGAAGCTCCCGGTCCGGCAGCCAGAACCGCTGCCGCTGGAAGGCGTACGTCGGCAGATCCACCCGCTGGGCGCCGGTCCCGGCGAACACGGCGGCCCAGTCGACCCGCGCTCCGCGGACGAACAGCTCCGACACCGCCGCCATGAGCGTCTCGGGCTCGGCGCGGCCCTTTCGTAGCACTGACACCGCCGCAGCGGTGTCCGCCTCGGACCGAGCCAGCCCGGTGAGCACCGGATCGGGGCCGAGCTCCAGCAGCCTGGACGCTCCCTGTTCGGCCGTCGCGGTCGTCAGCGCGGCATGGAAGCGCACCGGCCGGTGCACCTGACGGACCCAGTACTCCGGGGTAGCCCACTCCTCTGCGGTCACCGGCTCGCCGGTGACCGTGCTGATCGCTCGCGTATGGGGAGCGTGGTAGGTGATCCCAGCGGCGACCTGGGCGAACTCGTCGAGCATCGGCCGCATCAGGGGCGAGTGGAACGCGTGACTCACTCGCAGCCGGGAGACGCGGCACCCTCGCCCGCGCGCGCTGTCCATCGCTTGCGCCACCATGTCCTTGGCACCGGAGATCACGGTCGCCGAGGGGCCGTTGACGGCGGCGATCGCGACCTGGCCTGCTCCGGCGAGGCCGTCCAGGATCTCCAGCACGTCGGTCTCGGTGGCCTGGATGGCGGCCATCGCGCCCCCGCGAGGCAGGGCCTGCATCAAACGGGCCCGGGCGGCGACCAGCCGCGCGGCGTCGGCCGATGAGAACACCCCGGCCGCGTAGGCGGCGGCGAACTCACCGATCGAGTGGCCGAGCAGCAGGTCCGGCCGCATACCCCACGAGCGCAGCAGCTCCACGAGCGCGACCTGCACCGCGAACAGGGCGGGCTGGGCATAGCCGGTACGGTCCAGCAGCGCCGCCTCGGCGGAGCCCTCGGCTGCGAACAGTACGTCCCGCAGTGGGGCGTCGAACCCGGCGGCGCCTTCCAGCTCGGTGTTCAGGTGGGCGCACACCTCGTCCAGGGTCCGGGCGAACACCGGGAACCGGTCGTAGAGTTCGCGGCCCATGCCGACGCGCTGGCTGCCCTGCCCGGTGAACATCCAGGCCGTCCGGCCCTTGCTGACCGCTCCGGTCACCACGAAGGTGTCCGGGTCGGCCGCCTCGGCGGACAGCACGGTCCCGTCGGACAGGCGAATCGTGCCGGTGTGCAGGGCCGCGCCGTGGGTGCCGAGTACGACGGCGCGGTGTTCGAGGGCCGCGCGGGTCGTCGCCAGTGAGAAGCCCACGTCGACCGGGGACCGATCCTGCGGTCCCCGCTCGTCGAGGAAGGATGCGAGGCGGCCGGCCTGTGCGCGCACCGCATCCGGGCTACGGCCGGACAGCACCCACGGCACCACCGGCAGCTCTGCCGACGGTCGCTCCTCCACGGAAGCCGGAGCGGTCTCGGGGGCTTCCTCGAGGATGACGTGGGCGTTGGTCCCGCTGATGCCGAACGACGAGACACCCGCCCGACGCGCACGCTCACCCTTCGGCCAGCCGCGAGCCTCCGTGAGGAGCCGTACCGCCCCCGAGCCCCAGTCCACATGCGACGAGGGCGAGTCCACATGCAGCGTCGACGGCAACTGCTGCGCACCAAGCGCCATCACCATCTTGATCAGCCCAGCCGCACCCGCGGCCGCCTGCGTGTGACCGATGTTGGACTTCACCGAACCCAGCCACAACGGATCCCCCTCACGATCCCGCCCATACGTGGCCAACAA
>NZ_RIBZ01000063.1:0-47458 GCF_003721215.1 Streptomyces botrytidirepellens | reverse complement strand
GGTGCCGGCCGCACGGTGCGGCCGGCACCCTTGGTGGTGGAGGGAAGGAGCCGGGCCGGGGCCGGCCCGGCATCAGACGCCGCTCGTCACCCGGCCGATGTCGCGCGCCGGGCGGTCAGCGGGTGACCTTGACGCCGCCGTGCAGGGGGAGCGTCCGCGACGAGGAGCCGACCCACACCTCCCGGTGCCCGGTGCCGAGCTCCCAGGCGTGGGAGGAGGCGTTCCAGTACTTCAGCTGCTGTGCGTCGACCTGGATGCGTACGGTCTTCGACTGACCGGCGCGCAGATGCACCTTCTGGTAGCCGCCGAGCGAGCGCACCGCCTGGGGCGCGGTGGTCTCCGGGCTCGCACCGACGTAGACCTGGGCGACCTCGTCACCGTCGCGGGTGCCGGTGTTCTTCAGCGTGAACGAGACGGTCAACTTGCCGTGACTCTGCCGAACCGCGAGGTCGCGGTAGGCGAAGGAGGTGTACGACAGGCCGTAGCCGAAGGGGAACAGCGGGGCGGCCTTCTCCTTGTCGTACCAGCGGTAGCCCACGTAGATGCCCTCGGAGTAGTTCTCCTGGTTGTCCACTCCCGGGTACCTGAGCGGGTCGCCGGCGACCGGTGTGGCGGACTCGCTCGCGGGGAACGTCTGGGTGGTCTTGCCCGACGGGTTCACGTCGCCGTAGAGCAGGCGGGCGGTGGCCTCGGCCCCGTTTTGCCCGGGGTAGTACGTGTCGAGCACCGCCTTGACCTTGGACAGCCACGGCATGGTGATCGACGATCCCGTGTTGAGGACGACGATCGTGTTCGGGTTGGCGTCGGCGACGGCGGAGATGAGCCCGTTCTGGTCGGCCGGCAGAGAGAGGTTCTTCCGGTCGACACCCTCGGTACCGTCGTCGTAGGCGAAGACGATGGGGGTCTCCACCTGGCGGGCCAGGGCCACGGCCTGCTTCCGGGCGGCCTGCGCGGCCTGCGGGGTGACCCAGTTCAGCCGGATCTTGGCCGGTGCGCCCTGGATGGCTTGGGCGTTGGCCGCGAAACGGTGCGTTCCCGCCGTGAGGTGCACCGTGGCGCTGCTGGAGCCCAGGAAGCCGGTGATGACGCTCTTGCCGTCGATCTTCAGCGCGCCGTACGCGGCGGGAAGGTCGTAGACGAAGGAGTAGTCGCCGTCGGCCGGCACCGTGAGGGTGCCGCTGTAGTCGAAGGAGGCGTCCGGGGTGACGGTGATCGTGCCGTCCGAGCCGACCGGCAGGGCGGGGCTGAGGGCCGTCGTGGGAAGGGGGGCGCCGGTGTTGTCGACGCCGGCCGCGTAGCGCACTGTGGCATTCCGGCCGGCCCGCTGCGTGATGGTGGCCAGCGGCGAGGCCGCGGAGTCCGGTACGACGTTGGAGCTGCCGCCGCCGGTGACCTTCGGTGTCTTCGCGGTCGGGCCGATGAGTCCGATGTTGGTGTCCTCGCCGGTCAGCGGAAGCGCCTTGCCGGTGTTCTTCAGCAGGACCGATCCGGACTCGGCCACCTTCTGCGCGACCTTGGCGCCGCCCTTCGGGTCGCGTGCGGGCCGCTGGCCCGCGGTGCCGTCGAGGAGGCCGAATTTGTTCATCTGGCCCAGGATGCGGGCGACCGAGTCGTTGAGCTCCGAGACCGGAATGGTGCCGTTCGTTATCGCGGTCTTCAGTTTGTCGCCCAGAAAGACGCCGCTCGGCATCTCCTGGTCGAGGCCGTTCACGATGTCGGTCGTCGCGTGGGCCGCGCTCCAGTCCGACATGACCCAGCCCTGGAAGCCCCACTGCTCTTTGAGGATCGAGTTGAGCAGTTCGTCGCTGCCGCAGCCGTGACTGCCGTTCACCGAGTTGTACGAGCACATCACCGAACCGGCGCCGGCCTTGACGGCGGCCTCGAACGCGGGCAGCTCGATCTGACGCAGGGTCTGCTCGTCGACGTTGACGTTCACCCCCATGCGGTTGTCTTCCTGGTTGTTCTCCGCGTAGTGCTTGACGGTGGCCATCAGGCCCTGGCTCTGAACGCCCCCGATCTCGCCGGACACCATGCGGGAGCTGAGCAGCGGGTCCTCGCTGAAGGTCTCGAAGTTCCGCCCCGCGTACGGCACCCGGATGATGTTCGTCATCGGTGAGAGGAGGACGTCCTGGCCGAGCGCACGGCCGTCGCGCCCGATGACCTGGCCGAACGTACGGGCCAGTCGGTCGTCGAAGGACGAGGCGAGCGCGACCGGCGCCGGCATCGCGGTGGCGTGCGCGTTGACCCGTACGCCCGCCGGACCGTCGGTGAGCCGCAGTTCGGGGATGCCGAGGCGGGGAACCCCGGGGATGTATCCGGCCTGGCCGAGGGCACGGGGGTCGGTGCCTCCATGGACGAAGGACAACTTCTCGTCCAGCGACATCCGGGCGATGAGGGCAGCGACGCGGGGAGACACGCTGACGGTGCCCCGAGCGTCACCCGCGCCCACGCCCGAGGCGCCAGGGGCCACGGCCGTGCCCGCGGCAAGGAGCATCGCGCTCGCTCCCGCGATCAGGGCCGTGCGGCGCAACCGGCTTTTCCTGCGACGTCGTACCGATGTCCGATTGAACTCCATGCGGACTCCTCACCAACGAAAGCACTCGACGATCTGAGTCTGAAAATTCAGGCTCTGATGGACGGAATGGAGATGGGCGAATCGGGCTGACTGCACACGACAGCAAGCAACATTTCTCGCCGGGGCCGAGACTGCGCCGACGCTGCCGGACTTGCCGGGGCCCTGAGGTCGGACTGGGGTGTGTCCGCCACGGTGGTGGACCGGGTGACCGCCGCGTGCGGCCGGCTACCGGGACTGTTCGAAGAGCCAGTCGATGACCACGTCGTTCTCGTACGTCTGGGCCCATGCGAAGTGCGGGTTCACCGGTGTCGTTCCGGACGTATAACTCGTGAACAGGACGTGACTGTGCGCTGCCCGGGCCCGCCGTAGGAGCTCCCGCGACCGGGCCTCGAATTGCGCCTTCGGCAGATCGTTGGCCCACTCTCCGCGGCTGACCGGTGCACCGGCGGCCTCGAGCGCGTTCATCAGTGTCCAGGTACCGGGGTTGCCGAACCGGCCCTCCCGGTAGGGGACGACCGGGTCGTCGACGGAGTGGTCGGCCCACATCGGAATGTGCGTGATCCTCTCCATGGCGGCCGGGTCGCCCCAGCCGGCCGTGGGCAGGGCAGCCGCGAACAGCTCGGGTCGCTTCGCCAGCAGGCTGTAGATGCCACGCCCCCCTGAGGACAGGCCGACGACGTAGAGCCGGTCCGTGTCCACGTTGCGGGAGTGCTCGCTCACGAAGGTGTCAATGAGTTCGATCAGCGCGGCCTGGACCTTGGCGTCGGTCCAGTCCGTGCCGTCGGGTCCGTCCATGGGACGGGGCAGGGGGATCTGCGGAGCGAGGACGAACGCGGGGTTGCGGCGCTGTCGTTCCGGCTTGGCGAACGTGACCGCGATCCGGTTGGACGTGAGCTGCGTCATGTTGTTGTCCGCGACTTCGCCACCGCCGTGCAGGGTGAGGACGAGCGGGTACCGCGTGCGCGTCTGAGGATTGTGTACGAATCCCTCGGGCAGGTACAGCCGGAAGTCCAGTTCGAAGCCCGAGGAGTCGGTGAAGGAACCGGCGGCGAAGTCGTCGACCACGGGAGTGAGGATCTCGTTGTTCCGGCTCGCGAACGGACCAGCCCTGAGCACCAGTTCACCTCCCGGGGTGCGCACGTCGGCGACCTGTCTGACGGAGTATGCGCGGTCGAGCGGAAGGGGATCGGTGCCGGCGGCCCGCGCGTTGGAGTCGTTCGGGTCGAGTTCGACGATCAGGCGGTCCCCCGGCCGTCCGGGATCGGGTCGGTCGTCCACTTCGGCGACGGTGTTGGGGTAGACCCGGGTCACCGTGCGAGCCGCTGTCTGCTTGCCCACAGTGGCCTTGACCTGGAAGGCAGTGGGCGGGATCACCCCGCCGCGTAAGTCGATGCGATGCGAGTATTGGACAGCGACGGCTGTCACCAGCCAATTGTTTCTCGGCGTCACCCGCGTGACGAGGTCCGTTCGCAGGACCGGATTGGGTCCGGAGGCCGCCTGTCGTCCTTCGGATGTCGCTGTCGTGGTGTCGGCGGCCGCGGCGGTCGCCGTGCTCACGGCCGGAACCGTGACCGCACCTGTCGCGACGGTGAGCACCGTGCGTCTGGTGATCCCTCTCATGGGTCCTCGTCTCAGTCGGTGGGGCACCCGGACCAGGTGCCTCTGTGTGGTCCCGGCGGACGGCCCTCGGCGGCGGTGGGCGGGGCTGGGGGGACAGACCGAGGTGTTACGCGAGAGTGTCGAAGCACCAACGGATCCGTGTCCAGCATCGAACCGAGATCTGTTCATGCGATAAGCGCATCAATGCAAAGAGATGCGCCCTGTACTCGTGGGCCGTGGACCACCTTGCGTCAACTGGCGGCGTACGCGGCTGTCGCCCGGTCCGCGACCTCGACTGCGGCAAGCAGTCGGGCGGCCTGAGCGGGGTTCGGGACGCAGCACGCCGGGGGGCCACGGCCCGGGACTGCTTCAACCTGTTGATCGCCCGCTCGACCACCGCCATCGGCTGGTCACCCCAGGCACACTGCTGACCTGGCACCGTCGTCTCGTGCGCTGGAAGTGGCGCCAGACGGCGGTCAGATCCGGTCGGCCACCGTTACGGGAAGAGACAGTCGCGCTCATCCAGGGCCTGGCGAGAGAGAACCCCACCTGGGGATACGTCAGAAGCCAAGGCGAACTGCGACGGCTTGGCCATCGGGTCGCCGCCGCGACGATCCGGCGCGTTCTGCGCCGCTCCGGCCTGCCGCCCGCACCGCAACGGGACCTCAGCGACAGGGCTGGGTGCTTCCGGTTTTTCATCCGGGACCGGGACAGCAAGTTCACCGCCGCATTCAGCGCCGTCTTCGCTCTTCTCGGCTGGTACGTGCGGGCCGGGGCCCGGCGCCCCTCGGCAGAGCCCCAGCTCCGGCCCGCTTGGCTCACCAGTGGCGGGGAAGGGGTCAGTCGCCTGAGGTGATCTCGATGTGCCGGGGCTTGGCCGTCTCCACCTTAGGGATCTCGACGGTCAGCACACCGTCGCGAAGGGCCGCGCTGACGCCTTCGGCGTTGACCTCGCCCGGAAGAAGGGCCCGGTACTCGAACCGGCCGGTACGGCGGGTGCCGCGCCGCAGGAAACCGGCACGTTCGCGTTCCCTGAGCTCGCCGCTGATGACCAGTTCCTGCCCCGCCATCTCGATGTCGATGTCCTCGCGCTTGGCGCCGCGGAGGTCGACCTCGATCTGGTAGGCGTCATCGGTCTCGGAGACATCGGCCAGCGGCGACCACGTCATCCCCGCGGCCACCGGCGCCAGGGTGCCACCCACCGTGGATTCCAGCAGGCTGCTCATGCGGCTGAACAGATCGTCGAACTCCGCGAGCGGGCCCGTGGCCCAGCTCGGGGCACGGCGTTCGGCCAGCGGCGCCTGCCTGCCTGGGGCGGTCTGGAGGCCAGCCTTACGGGGAGCGCTCAGGAAACACGGCAAGATCGGATCTCATCAAGCGGAGGAGTTCGAACCTGCCCGGCATCCTGCCGGGGTCCGGGGTGAGATCATGGACGCGCTGAAGATTTCCTTCCACCGACAAAACGCATGGCCGGTCTGCGCTTTTGTGACGCGAGCGGCCTGAGCACGCGCGTAGCCGCAGACCGGGAAGCCCGGAGGCGTCACGGTGGACTGAGATCGCCGCATGGACCATACAAGCCGCTCTGGCAGCATCCCGGTCAGCGACTCCCCAGGCCCGGATCTCTCCGGCAGCTGCTCAGCTGAGCGGCACCCGCGGGGCGACGCCTTCACTGGTCCATGTCCGGACGATTGGCGGGCGATGCGTTACCTCGGCCGATTCTTGATCCCTGTCTTTGGCCCCCACCTCCGGGGACAGAAACCTTCCCACAGAATGAGGCACAAGCCGTTCGCCGGGTACTCGGAGCCGCGAAGGCTGCTGTACAGGCCAAGGGGATTGCACCTTCAGGCACTGAGGAGCGTTTCCATGGCACAGCGCATTCGAGAGATCATGACCAGTCCTCCTGTCACGGTTCAGCCGCAGACCCCTGTGGCCGATGTCGCCCGCCGCATGCGGGAGGAGGATATCGGCGACGTCCTGGTCACCGAAGGCGATCAGCTTCGCGGCCTGGTCACGGACCGGGACCTGGTGGTACGGGCGCTTGCCGAGGGCGGGGACGTCGGCGCCAAGCCCGTTCAGGAGATCTGCAGCGAAAACCTGANCGGCGCCAAGCCCGTTCAGGAGATCTGCAGCGAAAACCTGATCGCCGTCTCCCCCGACGATGACACCGACCGAGCGGTGCAGCTGATGCGGGAGCGGGCCATGCGCCGACTGCCCGTCGTCGAAGAGAACCGGCCGGTGGGCATCGTCTCCCTGGGCGACCTCGCCCTTGAGCGCGACCCCGACTCCGCGCTCAGCGACATCAGCGCCGCCCAACCCAACCAGTAGCCACCTGGCCCCTGCCACCGGGCAGGGGCACCCCGGCATCGCCCACCGCGCAGATCGCCGGCCGCGCCGCGTTGGCGCGGCCCCCAAGGCCGCGCCGACGAGACGGCAAACCGCCGGAAGACAACGCCCCCGCCGTCCCAGCGGTCACGCCAGGTGCACCGGCGAGAGCACCGGGCCCGACACATCAGGAGGAATGATCGTGCGCACACAGTGGGACGCCTTCCTGGCAGCAGTCGAGGAGCGAGGCGAATACGGCTCACGGCAGGAGGCAGAGCGATCATCGCGCGTCGTTCTCGCTCTGCTGGGGGCGCACCTGGTGGGCGATGTGCGAGCGGAACTCGCCGCCCGGCTCCCGGAGACGTTCGCGCTGGTACTGCTCAACCCACTCCAGGCGCATGAACCTCTCTCCCCCGAGCGGTTCATCCGCGCGACAGCGGCATGGATTGAAGGAGCCACCGAGAAGACCGCGACGTGGGATGTCAGCGCCGTGCTCAGCGTCGTGGCCGACCTCGCCGGCGAAGACCTGACGAACCAGATTCTGCTCCAGCTCCCCCGGGGCTACGACCTGCTGTTCGGCCGGCCAGAACCCATCTGACCGAGACAGGCCTGCGCCGTTCAGGAATGCGTCGCTAGGTCGTAGGCGGTCTGGCGGGGTTTGCGGGCGCGCTGGGACCACGTCCAGGTGATCGTCTCACTGGTGTCGCAGGTCACACGGAAGCTGCTCTCGGTTCCAGCGGTGTTGCTGCGTCGGCGGACGGCCGGGGAAGCTGAATTGCTCGTGCTCCGGCACGAGAACGCGGTGCTCCGCTGGCATCGGCGTCTCGTTACACGCAGGTGGGACTACAGCGAGTGCCCTACAGCGCATCCGCGCCGACCACCACCTCAACCGGCCCCGCAACGCCCTGCTGCGCCTCTCCCTGATCCGTAAGACCACTCGCCACAAGGAGCTCCGCGACGGTGCGCGCACCACCCAGTATGAGCCGATCAGAGAAGCCGCGGCCCGATCAGCGCGATGAGCGCCAGCACACGGCGGCCCCTGGCGGGCTTGATGGACGCCAGCGACCGGACGGTCGGAGTTTCGGCGGGGGCAGCGCTGCCCCGACGCGTCGAGGTCGATGCGTCCGACGAGTTCACCGATTGTGAGAGTCATGTGAAACCCCCCGTTTCTTTTGGTGCTTTCTGTCGAAATGCGCCATGCGCGCACGGTGGCTCGACTGGTTCGGTCAGTACTTGGCGTGTTTTCATCGCGTCGGCACGGGCTTACGTGAATGCCCATCGGCAGCAGGCCGGCAAATGGCGGTCATGTGGCTGGTGAGCGCTTATTCAATCGTCCGTGTGTCATTTGTGAAACATTCCATTACAAAGGAAGGGAAAGTCATGGACTTCACCCGAGTCGAGACCGCCGAGATTTCCGACGCCGAGCTGGACAACGTCGCCGGCGGCATCGGCGTTGACGTCAACGCCGACGTCAACGCTGACACCCCCCTCATCAGCATCGAGGCCCCTGGCATCGGCCTCGTCACCGTTTGAGTGAGTCGGGCATGCGGCGCCTAGTCAAGAGCGGGCGCATTGCTCGGCCTATTGCTGCACGAATTCATTTTTGAGGATGTAGCGATAGATTCTTTCACGGGCGCCGGCACATAATGCGGCGCTGCTTCCGCGGTCTCTGCGGGCCCAGAATCGACGAATGTGTCTCTGTCCGGCCGAGAACCCGGGCACGGGCACATTCGTTTCTGCGTTACGAGCGGCGGCGTTGCGCCGGGCGGCATGACGGTCTTCATGCGCATGATCAGTCGCAGGTCGCAGTGGCAGAAGACGGCTCTGGCGCCTGAACCCGTAGGTCGATCATGCCGTCGCGAGGCCACCGGGCGAGCCCGGCCTAGTGTCAGATCGTGGACGACCCTGTGGGTGCCGGAAATCATGTCACCCGGGCGCACCTGATGGCTCGGCTCTGTCAGACCTCAGCAGGCCCCAAGCCACTCTGAGGCAGCATTGCCCTTGCCGGAAACCTCATCCGTCCTGGTGGGAGTTCACCACACCCAGGTAAGCCAGTCGCAGCAGCACGATCGATCATCATGACGCGCTGACGGCAGCTGCGCGAGAGCGCCAACTCGAGCGACCCGGTCAGTTTTAGGGAAGCCCCATGCACAGGCTGAACGCGTTCGCGATGCTGCGCCTGTGCTGGAACGCCAACTCGGCAAAGAAAAGATCCGGTTCACGCCGAGCGATCGGGCGTTCCTGGCGGCGCTGCTGCACCGGCTGCCACCGCACGTCTTGCGAAGTGTACGGCTGCTCGTACGCCCCGACACGGTGCTGTGTTGGCACCGCAACCTCGTCAAACGCCGCCATGCCGCCTCCTGCCGGCCCACACGCCCGGGACGGCCACGCACAGTGCGCTCGATCCGCCTCCTGGTGCTGCGCCTGGCGAAGGAGAACCCGAGCTGGGGGTACAGGCGTCTGCACGGCGAGCTGCATCGCTCCACGGTTCACGACGTCTGCCCCCGCTGACCTCACAACAGGCGGTGCACGCCGGTATGGGCGGCCACAGAGAGGTCGTGGCCGCCCACACCGTCGTTGGGTACCCCTGATGCGCCGGTGGTTCAGCTCACCTTCTGGGTGAGAGCCGGGTCGATGGCGGAGGGCTCCGTGGCGGCGTGGGGCTTTCTGAGGAGTCCGTAGGTCACGGTGGCCACAGCGAAGGAGGTCGCGTAGCTAATGTCGGCGCCGCCCAGCATGTGGCCTATCGGCCCGGTGTAGGCGTCGGTCGCCATGAAGGGCACCGCCGCTCCGATCCCCAGGAAGAAGGCCAGGAGCGCGCGTGGGCGTGTGCCCCGGTACGGGCCGTTCTTGTCGTGGAACACAGTGGGCCTGGGGTAGCCGCGGCCGCCCTGGTGCGTCCGGTAGAAGTCGATGAGCAGGATGGCCAGCCAGGGCATGACGAAGTACGACACCATCAGCAGGAACGTGTTGAAGTGCGACTGGAAGTTCGAACCGCCCATGACAACGGACAGCGCACAGCCGACCGCTCCGCCGGCCACGACGACGGTGGTACGGCGCAACGGGAGGTCGCACGTCAGACCTGCCATGGCGCCGCTGTAGAGGTTGACGGCGTTGTGCGACAGAGCCCCGATCACCAGCACGACCAGCACCGTCTTCAGTAGCGGATCCGGCAGCACGATGCCGAGCCCGGCGAGCGGATCGCCGCCCGCCAGCATGGTCAGCGCGGCTCCCAACACCATCATCCAGGTGGCAGACGTGAAGATCCCGCCGAACGCCCACAGGAACATGCTCCCGGCGCGGCCGCTTGCCGGGAGGTAACGCGAGTAGTCGGAGGCGTAGATGGTCCAGCTGACGGTGTAGGAGAAGACGATGCTGCACACCAGCAGCCACGTCGTCAAGTAGTGGCCCGAGGCGGTGTGCGAGGAGGTGGCGGGTCCCGTTCCGTGCAGCACCACGGCGACGGATACGGTGCCGAAGACGACCAGGCTGACGCGGGTCAGCCACTGGCCCACGGCCTGGAGGGTGTCGTAGCCGAAGACGGCGATCAGCACGCTCAGGCCGCCGACCACCGCGACCATGGGCGGGTACGGCAGCCCGGTCAGGTTCGCCAGTGAGCGTGCGCCGAGCACGGTGCCGAGGCTGAAGTAGCCGATGAACAGCAGGATGCCGAGGAATGCGGGGAGGTAGTTCCCGCGGTAGCCGAACGAGGCCCTGCTCATGGTGACCTGCGGTATGCCCAGGCGCGGGCCCATCACTGCGCAGGCGGCGGTGGCCAGTGATCCGAGGAGGTTGCCGACCACGATCGCGGTGACACTGCCGATCAGCCCCAGGCCGAGCGGAATACCGGCTCCGCCGAGCACCACCGGCGCCAGGTAGACGACGGGCGCGAAGCGCATGGAGAACTGGTCCCGCTCGCGGCCGTGCCGGCGGCTGTCGTCGATCCAGCTGATTCCGTGATGCTCGGTGAGTGGTCTCTTCGTCGGGTCTGCCGGGGCATGGTTTTCGTTCATGGTGTAGTCCTGTGGGTCCGTGGTGGGGTTGGGGCATGACGGGACACAGGCGCCGCTCGGCGGTGTGCCTGGTGTGCTGGTCCGCCACTTCGAGGAGTTGTGGACCTCGGTGTACGCGCGGTGTCGGCGCGGCGTGTGGGGACGAGCGGTCTCGGGGGACGACGGGCGGCCGTGTCGGCGCCGGCGCATGAGCGGTAGCCCTGCCGCTCCAGTCGATGGCTCACCGTGACACTCAAGAAATAACCTGTCAATGGAGTCACGCATGTTCCACGCTTCAAGCAGGCAGATCACTCACCCAGACTGCATCCGTCGGCGACGATGACGGCACGTAGTGGCGTGACCTGCATCGTTCCCGAGGTGGTTGCCCTATTGACAGGGGGCACAACGGCGCTCCACTCTGCATTAGTAACCGCATATAGTGGTTACACCATCGTCCCCCCGCCGATGAGGAACCTTCCCCATGCAAGATCAGAACGAGTACCTGTACTTCTTGCGTCGCGCCTTCGACGGCATGCTCGACGTGCTGGAGGAGCTGGGCGACGACCTGGCGAACACCCGCCCGCCGCTTCCCGGCGCGAACTCCGTCTACGCGATCGCCTACCACTGCGCGGCGGTCGCCGACTACTGGACCGGCCACGTCATCGCGGGACGTGAGATCGACCGTGACCGCGCTTCGGAGTTCACGGCCACCGGGCACGGAAAGGACCTTCACCGACAGGTCGACGAGCTGTTCGAGCAGCTCAAGGCCGACCTCGCTCAGGTGACCCCGTCATCGTCGCCTCGCAACACACCGCCCGCCGACTTCGAGGGCCCGGACCGCCCGTTGAGCGTGCAAGGCGTCCAACTCCACGTACTCGAAGAACTGGCCCAGCACTACGGCCAGATCCAGATCACCCGCGATCTGCTCAAGCAGGGAGCTTCCTCGTGACTTTCGTTGTGAACGCCGAGTCAGCCGAGTCGACCGGGTCCTCCGAACCGCTGCGGCTGCCCGGCTTCGACGACCTGGACCGTGACTGGCTGCGCGCCCGCGCCAGTGTGAAGTGGCATCGTCCGGGACCGGACCTGCTGCCCGCCTGGGTGGCGGACATGGACTTTCCCACTCCCCCGGCCGTCACCGACGCGCTGCGTGACGCCGTCGAGCGACGCGACCTCGGCTACCCGGACTGGCCGGACGGCAGCCCGCTGCGCGTCGCCTTCGCCCGGCGGATGACCGACCGCTACGGCTGGTCGGCAGGGGCGGACCGGGTACGCGAGCAGACCGACCTGATCCAGTGCCTTCAGCTCATCCTGCACCTGGCGACGAGCCCGGGCGATGCGGTCGCCGTGCAGACGCCCAACTACCCACCGTTCCTCGCCACGTTGTCGACCATGGGACGGCTCGCCGTGCCCATCCCGATGCAGGACACGGACGAGGGCTGGCGCATGGATTTCGCCGCCCTGGACGCCTCGGTGACACAGTCGGGCTGCAAGGTCCTGGTGCTGGTCAACCCGCACAACCCGACGGGCCGCGTCCTGACCCGCCCGGAGCTGGAAGAGCTCGCCGCTCTCGCCCGGCGCCACGACCTGCTCGTCATCAGCGACGAGATCCACTCCGAACTGGTCTACGCCCCGCACCGGCACATCCCCTTCGCGAGCCTGTCCCCCGACACGGCCCGCCGGACCGTGACGCTGACGTCCGCCACCAAGGCGTTCAACCTCGCCGCGATCCGTTGCGCCGTCACCCATTACGGCCCGGACCGGCTGCTCGCGCTGCGGGACGCGCAGCCGCCGGATCTGTACGGCACCGTGTCCCCGCTCGGCGTGGTCGCCACCGAGGCCGCGTGGCGGAACGGCGACGCATGGCAACGTGAGCTGCTGACCGTCCTGGACCGCAACCGTCGCCGGGTGGAGCAGGTGCTGCGTGCACAGCTGCCGCACCTGCGTCATCACACGCCGGAAGCCACCTACCTGGCCTGGATCGACGCCCGCCCGCTGGGACTGGAAGAACCGCCGGTGGAGCGGGTACGCAAGGCCGGTGGCGTTCTGCTGGACGGCGGCAGCCCCTTCGGGCTCGGCGCCGACGGGTTCCTGCGGCTGAACTTCGCGACGTCCCACGCCGTTCTGGAAGACATCCTGGCCGGCCTCACCCGGGCGTTCGAGGCCGACGTGTGACCCCGCGAACCGAGCGACCGGCCCTTGCTCCCACACACCATCCCCGAAGGAAACCACTCCATGAACCACACGGCAACGCCGACAGCCATCGTCCCCGCCTCCCGCACCAAGACCGTCGGCCCCTTCTCGCCCGGTGTCTCGATCGGGCCCCTGCTGCAGGTGGCTGGCCAGGTCGGTGTCGCACCCACCGCGCCGGACGCTTCAGCACCCGCCCCCGTAGCGTCGGTGCGCACCCAGACCCTTCAGGCGCTCGACAACGTGCGGGAGGTCCTCACCGAGGGGCGAACCGATTGGGAGGACGTTCTCATGATCCGCGTCTATCTCACGGATACCAGCCACCTCGAAGAGTTCAACGACACCTACCGCGAGTACTTCAGCGGACACGGGTGCGAGACACTGCCGGCCCGCACGACGGTCTACGTCGGTCTTCCGGCAGGGCTGCTGGTAGAGATCGACGCGCTCGCGGTCCACGGCGACCACTGATCGGGCGCGCTGCGAGGGGGCCAGCGCCAAGGCCGTGAAGTTGCGGCTCGGGTGGGGTTGTCCAGGGCCTTTGAGCTGTGGATTCGCCTGACGGTGAGGAACGGAGCCCCGGTAGAACTGGCAGTCGTCCAAGACAAGCCGTTCACAAAGACCGGAGGCTCCGCTGTCCGAACAGTCTGCCATCGCTCGTACCCCCACGGTGGCCGGAGGGCGGTTTGCGCCCGGTCATCTCGGTGAACTCACCCAGCTCGTTCCGTTCGAGATGGTCGACGAGGCCCTGAGCGCTGCCAAGGCCGTGCAGCAGCGGGTGCGGGATCTGCCCTCCCAGGTCGTAATCTACCTGGTCCTGGCCGCGTGCCTCTTCCCCGAGGTGGGATACCCCGGCGTGTGGCGCAAGCTCACCGGGGCACTGTCCGGGCTTACCGGTGGCCGCGCCGACACGATCTTCAGCCCCACCACCGCGGGCGAGACCACCTACGCCCCGTGCCTGCTGCCCCGCCCGCGCCCCGGGATGATCCTGCTCGCCGACCGCAACTTCGGCGCTCAAGGGCTCCTGGCGGACATCGCGGCCACCGGTGCCGAGGTCCTGGTCCGGCTCAAGAACGGCCGCCGGATGCCCGTCCCGGCCCGCTACCGGGACGGCTCCTACCTCTCGACGCTCGGCCCGGTACCTGTCCGCGTCGTCGACTGCGAGACCACCGTCACTACCACCGCCGGAAAGCACACCGGCCTCTACCTGCTTGCCACCACCCTGCTCGACCACCACCGCCACCCACCAGCGCTGGGAGATCGAAACCGCCTACCGGGAACTGAAGTCGACCATCCTCGGCAGCCGGGTCCTGCGCGCCCGCACCACCGAAGGCATCGACCAGGAGATCTACGCCCTTCTCGTGGTCTACCAGCTGCTGCGGACCGCCATCGCCGACGCCACCAGCACCCGGCCCGACACCGATCCGGATCGGGCAGGCTTCAGCATCCGCTGGCAGGCCGCCCGCGACCACGTCATCCTGGCCACAGGCGTCATCGTCGGCACTCATCGATCCTGGCCGGGCACCATCAGCCGACACGTCCTGACCGGCCTCGCCCCAGCGACGGGCTCCGCGTCAGCCCCGGATCGTCAAACGCGCCATTTCCAAATACCAGGCCCGAGGCCCCCGCATCGACCGCACCAGCTACAAAGCCACCAAGAGCTAGCGCGCCAGCCCCCTCGTCTCCGGTCGTCAGGAAAGACGAGGCATCAGGACGATCCCCGGACGCCGGTCACACCGCAGACTGCTGCTTCTGCCGCTTCCGGAAAGTGGCGGCCTTGTTCCTGTTCCCGCACTCCGCCATCCCGCACCATCGCCGCGCACCGGAGCGCGACAAGTCCACGAACAGGCGCGTGCAATCGTTGTTGGCGCACTCTCTCATCCGCGAGAACTGGGAAGAGCTCAACAAGTCCACGGCATCGTAGCCAACCGCACCGAGGACCTCGTCGACACTGCCGGTCCGCGTCGCCCGACCCGACTCGTCGAGCTGACGCTTGGGCAGCGGAAGCCGGGCCGCTTCGTTCACCTCCGCAAGAGCATCCTTGACGGCGGTATCCGCATCGTCGCCCAGGGGCCAGTGGCCGACCAACAGATAGACCGCCTCACGCAGGCGACGGACTCGCTCCAGCCCTCGGGAGTCCACGGAACCAGGATCATCCACGACGCCCGCCGAACAGATCCAGCGCCGCAGGTCATCGGGGGAACCCAGCAACTCGGTGCGGACGCTGCGCCGCCACAGCATGGTGCCCGCCAGATCGAGGCACAGCCGACCACTCACAAAGACGAACTCATTCACGTATCCATACTGACAGGTGACGCCTTCTCCGTCCAGGAGCCTAAAGTAGTGGTCTCGGGAACCATGAAAGCAAGTGCAATCCCCTTCTTCCTCGCTATTACCTGCGTAATTGCCTGCGTAAACCTCGTCCGTCAGCCCGTTGACAGGTTCCCGAAAGAGGGTGAGCCACCAAAAAAAATAACCGCATAAAGCAGTTACCTGGTCTCTCGCTAACCTCCGCTAGCCTCGATCTTGCATGACGGTCCGTCGGTTACCGGCGGACCGTTTTGCTGTTGCGAGCGGGTCGTGGGAATGGGCATGAAATCGCAGGCCAGAAGCGTGTGAGCCTGGGAACGGAGGAAAGTACGCCAGGCCTGCTGGGATGCACGCTGCGGTGCGGGCGGTAGACCGGAGCGGCGCAGGACGCGCCGGATCGTGGCGGCAGCAACCCGATGGCAAGCCGTCGCAGTTCACCTTGGATTCTGACGTATCCCCAGGTTGGGTCCTCTCGAGCCAGGCGCTGGATCAGCGCCGCAATCTCCTCTGCCAGCGGTGGCCGACCGGGTCCGATCGCCGTCTGACGCCACTTCCAGCACACCAGACGGCGGTGCCAGGCCAGCACCGTTCCCGGGGTGACCAGCCATGGCGAAGCACGAGGATCTCGGCGTTGTTCGCGGCGGTCGAACGGCCCAGCAAGAGGAGGCAGCCCAGTAGCCGGCAGAAGATCAGGTAGAGCAGTCGCAGACCCACGATCACTGATCATGCCCATACGCGGACGATCACAAAGCCCCAGGTCAACGACCGTACAGCATAAAGACACCCTTCAGGCGCAGGGCAGGTCTTCCAGCGCCGCGTAGAGCCGCTGTGTGCGCTCAGCTCGTGAGAGAGCAGCTCCGGCACGTGCCCTGGCTTCTCGCGGTCCACACGGCATCGCGCCGGGCCGGTGCGGTCGGCCGGGCGGGGTGCCGACCGCTGTGGGGCTCGGGACCGCTCCGGGCGGCCGACTCGGGTCGAGTCGAGGTCCAGGCCGCGAGGCGGGTGCGGACCTCCTCCTCGCGGCCGGAGGCCACGAGCTGCTGATGCGCGTAGATGCGCACCGTCTCCAGCATCCGGAAGCGTGAGCTGCCCGCTCCCCGCAAGGGGGCCAGGAGCGACTTGCCGACCAGCCGGCCGACGGTGTCGACCACCTCCGCGCCGGACAGGGTCGTGTCGGCGCAGAAGTATTCCGCGGCGTCGAGGTCCCAGGTGCCCACGAGCACGGACAAGTCGTGGAAGACCCGCTTCTCGTCGGCGCCGAGGAGTTCATGGCTCCAGTCCAGCGTCGCGTACAGACTGCGATGCCGCTCGGGAGCGGGGACCGGGGTCTGAGCGAGGATATGGAGGCCGTCGGCGAGCCGCGCCTCGATGTCCGGGACGGTGAGCATGCGGGTGCGGCCGACAGCCAGTTCGATGGCCAGCGGCAGGCAGTCCAGCCGGCGGCACACCGCTGCCGCGCTCGCCCGCGTGGCGTCATCCCACCCCAGGTCCGGCGTGGCCGCGGTCATCCGGGCCCGGAACAGCTCGACCGCCTCGCCGAGCGGCAACGGGCGCAGCGGGAAGGCCGTTTCGCCGGGCACGGCCAGCGCTTCCCTGCTCGTGGCCAGCACAGTCACAGCGGAGCAGCCGCGCATGAGTGCGTCGACGGTGTGGGCCGCGCCCTGGCGTACGTGTTCGCACGTGTCGACCACAAGGAGCATCCGCTTCCCGGCCAGCGCGGCTTTCAGTCGCGCGAGTTGAGGGATCCAGTCGGGCGAATCCGGGACGCCGAGCGCCTCGGCGAACGCCGCGACCAGCCGGTCGGGGCCGGCGCCGGCGGGAAGTGGGGCGAGTTCCACCAGGCAGATGCCGTCCGGGAATTCCTCGCGCAGATTGTCTGCCGTCTGGAGGGCGATCCGGGTCTTGCCCACGCCGCCCGGACCGACCACGGTCACCAGGCGGTTCTGCCGCACCGCTTCCGTGATGGCCCCCAGGTCCGCGCGCCGTCCGACGAACGCGTCGAGCGGCGGGACGAGTCCGCCCGTCCGGCCCGCCTCACCGGTGGTCCGGGAACCTGACCCGGGAACCACCCGGCTCGGGGCGTTCCGGGGCCCCGGCGGCGGCGGCGTGGCGGCGGGCCCCCTTCGCGGGGCGTTCAGTGCGTGGGTGTCGTGGGCCAGTAAAGCGGCGTGCAGTGCGCGCAAGGGAGGGGAAGGACTCACTCCCAGCGCGTCGCGGAGTACTCCGCGCGTGGCGTCGAAAACCTCCAGCGCCTCGGCCTGGTGGCCCGCTCCGTAGAGCGCCCGCATCAGCAGCCCGCGCAGACTCTCGCGCAGCGGGTGCTCGGCGACCAGCGCCTTCAGCTCGGGCACCAGGGCGACGTGCTGCCCCTGGGCCAGCCGCGCCTCCGCGAGGTGCTCGGATGCCACGAGGCGCAGTTCGTGCAATCGCGCCCGCTCACCGGCGATGGCCACGGAGTCGCCCGCGCCCTCCAGCGCCGGGCCCCGCCACAGCCGCAGTGCCTCCTGAAGCACCGCCGCCGCGTCGGCCGGGCGCCCTTGGTCGAGGTGGTCGTTGCCCTCGGCGGCGAGCCGTGCGAAGCGGGTCGCGTCGAGCATGTCCGCCGAGAGCCCCATGCGGTATCCGAGGCCCTTCCGGGTCTGCAGCAGGCCGCTGTTCCTGCCCAGCAGGACGCGCAGCTTGGCTATGTGCAAGTGCAAAGCGTTGACCGGGTCCTTGACGGGTCTGCCGGCCCATAATTCCTCGATCAGAACATCCCGCTTCACCACCGCCGGCGCATTGACAAGCAGCAGGGCCAGCAGTGTCGACAACCGGGCGCCCCGAAGGGGGAGGGCGGCACCGTGCTGCACCAGCATCTGTACCGGCCCCAGGACCTGGAAGAACATACGAACAGTATCCAGAGCGTCACTGTCCAGAGCGACCAGCTCTCGCCCGCGATGCCGTAGTTGCATCCTAACGTCCACAAAAGACTAGTCATCTTCATAGGACAACAGATCGAGCACAGACCGCGGCGGCAGCGCGACAGGTGCGCCACAGAGCCACGACAGAACCGTTTGCTGGGATTGCTGCACAGCCCAACGCCACCCACCAGATTCAGCCAGGGGAGGGTCCCATGCACACGTCGTGGAGCTCCGGTCGGCCACCGCGCCCGCGGGATCGCCGATGACCGCTGCGGTGCCGCCCCGCGTGGAGGCGGCCGGGAGCGCGGGATGGGTACGCCAGGTGCTCGCCACCCGCTGGGGACCGCGGTGGTCCGGTGTCCCCGTGCGGCCGCTCTCGGCCGGTGACACCGCGCCGCTCAGTCACACCGCGGGCCTGTGGTACGTGGAACGGCCCGAGGCAGGCTACGTACTGAAGGTCCAGCTGAATCCCGACGCCGCACGGGAGCCGCGGTTCTATCCGCTCAAGGAAGAGGTCCTCGCGCACTGCCGCAGCCACGGGGTGCCCGCCCCGGCGGCGGTGGCGGCCTCGGACGGCGCCACCAGCGTCTGGCACGACGGGCTGGTGTGCGAACTCGCTCCGCTCGCACCGGGCGCCGCGTCCGGCGAGCTGACGCTCGCCCAGGCCGCCGCCGTCGTACGCACCGGGCTCGGGCTGCGCCGCGCCCTGGACCGGCCGCCGAACGGGGTGGCGGACACGCTCGCCCCGATCCGGCTGCCCCGGCTGGTCGACGAGGAACACTGGCCGTCCGCCCTGCGGGACGCCGAGGAGCGGCTGCTGCCCCTCGCGGAGCGGCGCGGCGACAGCTGGGGGCGGGCGGCCGCCTCGGCGCTGCGCGGCGTCATCGCGTCGGGTCGGCTGCTGCGAGAGGCCGGACCGGCCGCGGCGGGCGAGCAGCCCGCCAGGCCCGCGGTGGTGCACGGCGATCTGCACTACCACCACTTCCTGTTCTCCCCCACGGGCGACGGTGAGGGCGAAGCCGATCACCCTGACGTCGTCGCCGTGCTGGACTTCGACAATCTGCACGTCGGCGACCGGCTGCTGGACCTCGCCTGGCTGGCCGAGATGGCGGGGCGGGTGGCCGGCGAGACCGGCCGCCGCCGCTCCCTCGCCGCGTTCCGGGAGGCGGCGACGGCCGCCGGCCTGCTCGCACCGGGCGAGGAGCGGCTGTTGATGCCGCTCCTGATGGCCCACTCGCTGCCGGTGATCGTCGACATCGCCAAGGACATCCTGCTCAGGGACATCCTCAGTCCTGCGTGGACCGAGTACTTCGACCTGCTCGCACCCCCGCGCAGGCTTCGGATCCACCAGTCCCTCGTCTCTCCGCTCCCGCGCTGAGCGCGTCGGGGCACCCCCCTCACAGAGAGAGGTTCCTCATGTCTGTCCAAGAGTCCACGCTGTCGTCGTGGCCGACCGACCTGTCCGCCTACTGCTTCGAGGTCCCGCACTCCGAGGACGCGGTGCTCTTCACCTCCGGCAAGGGAATCCGGCTCCAGGACGCCGGCGGCCGCAGCTATCTGGACGGCCTGTCGGGCGTGTTCGTCACCTGCTTCGGCTACGACTGCGAGCCCATCACGCGGGCGGTGGAGGACCAGCTGCGGACGCTCCCCTTCAACCCACCCCTGCACGGCACCAATCACGCCGCGCTGGAGCTGGCCCGGGGCCTGGTCGACCTGGCGCCGCCCGGCATCACGGCGGCCAAGCTGGTCAACGGCGGTTCGGAGAGCGTCGAGGCGGCGGTCCGGCTGGCCCGGCTCTACCACCGCGACCACGGCAATCCCGACAAGATCAAGGTGCTCAGCCACTACCACGGGTACCACGGCGCCACCTTCGGCTCGCTGTCGCTGACCGGGCGTCCCGATGTCGGGCGCTTCGGCCCGGGCCTGGGCGGCTTCCTCCACGTCTGGCCGCCGGACTGCCTGGAGTCCTTCTGGGGCGTGCCGCCCGAGGAGTCGGGAGCGCTGGCCGCCTCGATCATCGAGCGGACGATCGAGGCCGAGGGGCCGGATTCGGTGGCCGCCCTGGTCATCGAGCCGGTCATCCATCTGCGCGGCATGGCGATCCCGTCGGCCGACTACCTCACGCGGCTCCGGGAGATCTGTGACCGGCACAACGTGCTGCTCGTCTTCGACGAGATCGTCACCGGATTCGGCCGCACCGGAAAGCCGTTCGCCGCCCAGACCTTCGGCGTCACCCCGGACATCATGTGCGTCGGCAAGGGCATATCCGGCGGTTACGCTCCGCTGGCCGCGGTGCTGATGGCCGAGCGAATCGCCGCGATTCTCGGTGACTCCGGCGGTCCGCTGGCCTTCGCCCCCTCGCACACGTACGCGGCCAACCCCATGGCCTCGGCCGCGGGTCTGGCCGCGGTGAACCTGTTCCGGGACGGCGACTTCCCGGTGCGGATCGGCAAGCTGTCGGAGTACATCGAGCCGCGGCTGCGGGAGCTGGTCGGCGGGCGCGGCACCGTGCGGTCGATCGGACTGCTGTACGGGGTCAAACTGCTGGAGGACGGCGGCGAACGGCCGATCGGCGAACGGTTCGCCCGGGCGTGCCTGCGGCGCGGCCTGATCATCCGCGGCCAGGACGACTGGTTCGTCATGGCTCCCGCCTTCGTGACGACCGAGACCGAGGCGGACGAGATGCTGCACGTCCTCGCCGCCGCCCTCGACGAGGTGTGCGGGAGCGGTCGATGACCGGGCTGAGCAGTCTCTTCGCCGAGCCGGGTCGGGCCGCGCTGCCCCGGCTGACGCCGGAGGAGAGCGAGGTGGTGCGGCGCGAACTGGCCGAGCTGGAAGCGGGCGATTACAGTGGTCCGCTGCTCGACTCGCTGCGCAAGCTCGCGGCCGCCGTTCCCGAGCGGGTCCATGACGACAGCGCCCGGGTCCTGCTGCGGATGCACGAGATCGCGGGCTCGGGGAACTACCAGAGCTGCCTGTCGTCCCTGCCGCTCGTACGCGCCTGCTTCGAGCTCGGACTCGTATCCGCGGACTCCGACGAGGGCCGGGGCCCGGCCGAGCTGATCGTCGGCCGGGGACACATCGCCCCGAGCTTCTACGCCGAGCACTACGTCCGTGGCACCTTCCCGTTCACCCCGCTGGCCACCCTGCACCAGGGCGGACTGACCGGGGTGATCCACCGGGACCTCGGCTTCCGCAACACCATGCGGTACAGCCTCGGTGTGGGCGTCGCGCAGGCGGTGAGTCTCGCGAGCGCGATGGCCGAGCGGGGCGACGACCGCAAGGTGGTCTGCCTGGCCGGCGACGGCGAGTTGCAGGAGGGCGTGGTCTTCGAGTGCCTGCGCTTCGCCCACGACGCGGGTCTGACCAATCTGGTCCTGGTCGTGGACGCCAACGACAAGGGCATCGAGCCGCTCCCGAGGCCGCTCAGCCGCGACTACCTGGCCAGCTATCTGCACCGCGTCAAGGAGGTCGACGGTCTGGACGCGGAGGCCGTCGCGGACTCGCTCGGCGAACTGCTGGCCGCTCCGGCGTCGGCGGCGCTGGTGTGCCGGACCCGCAAGGGCGACCACAGTTTCAAGCCGAAGCCGGCCGAGGGCTCGGCCGCACCGGCGAAGCCCGCCAAGGTGTCCTTCGCCGCGACCACCGGACGGATGCTGGCCGACCGCCAGGAGCGCACCGGCCGGGAACTCGCGGTGTTCACCCCCGACATGGCGAACCGCTTCGGGCTGCGCGGCAAGGTGCCGTACACCAACACCGGGCTCGCGGAGACGCTCAGCCTCGGCCTGACCCTCGCGCTGCCCGAGCGGACGCTGAAGGTGGTCGCCACCGACGCGATGTACTACATGGACTCGCTCAGCATGCTCACCGAGGCGACCACCAGCGTGCGCAATCTGCTGGTGCTGGCCGGGCGCAGCTGGGGGGCCTGGGGCGGCGCGCACAACGCCGCGAACCTGCTCGGCCTGGTGATGAACACCCGCGTCTACGAGCCGGTGACCGAGGCGGAGTTCGACGCCTGCCTGGACCGGCTGGACCGCAACCCGGACACCACGCACGTCCTCAGCACGGTCGACGCGAAGTTCGACCCACCCGGGGCGGACTGCTCCGCCGACGTGGACGGCGGAGTGTGGATCACCCCGCCCGCCCCCGGTGACCTGGGGACCGCCCTGGTCACCTTCGGCTACGCGACCGTACTCGTCGCGGAGGCCAACCGGGACCTCCGCCTGCCGCACCTGCACTGCGCGGCGCTCGACCCCGAGCTCGACGCGGAGACCGTCGCGCGCCTGCGCGGCAGCGAACGGCTGCTGGCCATCGAGTACAACGGGGCGCACGGCGGCTTCGGCGAGCGGCTGCGCACGAAGTACCTGCTCCCGGCCGAGGTGCACGGCGTACAGCGGGACATCGCCAACCGCGTGCACGACAAGCAGCTCCGGCTGCACCGGATGAGCCCGGCGCAGCTGCGCGAACTGCTCGGCGGAAGGCCGTCCGACACGGACGGCGGGGACCGTCACAGGGAGGAGGTCCGCCGTGCGGCTGCACGCGCATGACTACCGGGCGCCGGACACCTCGGGCATCGTCGACGGCGCCATCCTCATGCATCGTGAGGTGGCCGAACTGCTGGCCGGCCACCGGAGCGTGGCCTGGCACGATCTGACCCGCGGCGCCGAGAGTGTCGCATCGGCCGCGCCGGGCGAGGTGGTGTACGCCGGGGCAGGTCCGTACGCCTTCCTGCACCACCTGTGGCGGGAGCGTACGAAGGGCCGCTTCCGGATCGTCCGCGAGGTGCACACGGCGCTGTGGTCCGGCTACTGGGCGCAGGAGGAGCTGTGCGCGCCGCTGCTGCGCCCCGGTGACCTGGTGCTGTTCCCGACCGAGTACACGCGCCGGCTGTTCATCCGGCATCTGGCGTCGGTCACCGAGGACAACTCGGCGGTCGCCTACCCCATGCTCGACCGGCTGCCCCGGCTTCCCCGGGCCCGGATACCGACGCCCGACGAGCCGCTGCGCATCGGCTATCTCGGTGCCCTGTCCCTGGCGAAGAACTTCGACCAGGTGCTGTCGGTCTTCGCCCGCTGCCACCGGGCGAGCCCGGGGCGCGTCAGTCTGCTGTGCGCGGGCAAGCCGAACCATCCCCGCTGGGAGACCGATGCGGTGCTGGCGGAGCTGGGCCGGCAGGGGGTCGAGCCGGATGCCGTCCGGATGCTCGGCGTCCTGGGGCAGACCGAACTCGCCGGGTTCTTCTCGCAGATAGACGTGCTGCTGTTCCCGAGCACGGCGTCGCGGGAGACGCTCGGCAGGGTGGTGCTGGAGGCGCTCGCCCACGGGATTCCGGTACTGGGCGCCGACATCGGCCCGGCCGTCGAACTGCTGCCCGCGCGCAATCTGGTGCCGACGGTGCTCGACACCGGGACCGCGTTCTCCATGAGCAGGGTCGAGGCGCTCGGCCGGGTCGACGAGGACGCCCTCGTGGACAAGCTGCGCGCCCGCGACTTCGAACCCGCGGATGTGATCGCCGAGTCGCCGTACCAGGACCGGACGTTCCTGCGGGCGCTGTCCGGCGAGGCGGTGCGACAGGAGATCGCCCACGACGCGCGGCTGACCGATCGGCTGACGGTGGAGCGGCGGAAGGGCGTCGACCTGGACCGGGCGCTGGCACGGTCCGAGCAGATCTTCACCGACTTCTTCCGGCACCGGGACGACGGCCTGCTGTCCGCGGTGGACGCCCTGCCGGAGGAGGCGGGGCAGGACCGGCGGGAGCTGCGGCGGCTGATCACCGAAGGAAGCCGCAATCTGGCGGACTACCGGGCTTTCCCCCGGCTCCTGGACGCCCTGGTGCTGCCCCCGCTCGACTACGGCCTGACGCCGGAGCCCGTAAGCACGACGCATCGGAAGGACATGACGGCATGACGACGACGGAACGCGGGACCGGGACCGATTCGGGGACAGGGACGGGGCTCGTCGGCAAGGTCGCGCTGGTCATCGGCGGGGGCCGGGGCATCGGAGCCGCCGCGGTGGAGGCGCTGGCCCGGCAGGACGCGACCGTGGTGGTGGCCGACACCGACCAGTTGCCCTCGGCGTTCAACCACTACCGGTCCACACGGGTGAGCGGGTTCGCCGACGCCCAGAAGCTGGCGGCCCGGCTGAGCGAGGCGGGGCTGCGGGTGACCGCGGCGGAGGTCGATGCCACTGACGAGGCCGCGGTGCGCGAGCTGTACGGGTCGCTGGCAGGCGGGCCGGGGCGGCTCGACGTGGTCGTCAATGCCTTCGGGGTGACCCATGTCAGCCCGGTGGAGCAGATGGAGCTCACGGAGTTCCAGCAGGTGGTGTCCGGCAATCTGGACGGCGTCTTCCTGTCCTCCAAGCACGCCGTGCCGCTGCTGCGCGACTCCGGCGGCGGGGCGATCATCAACTTCTCCTCGGTGTCGGGGCGCAGCGGCTTCGCCAAGGTGGCGCACTACTGCGCCGCGAAGTTCGGGGTGATCGGCTTCTCCTCCTCGCTCGCCCTGGAGGTGGCCCGCGACGGCATCCGGGTCAACGCGATCTGCCCCGGGATGATCCGGACCAATATGTGGAGCTATCTCCTGTCGGCGTTCGTCCGGCCCGGCGAGACCGAGGACGAGTGCTGGGAGCGGATGCGCACCATGATTCCCCAGCGGGAGTTCCAGACTCCCGAGGACATCGCGGAGCTGGTGGTCTTCCTGGCCACGGCGAAGAAGGTCACCGGCCAGGCGATCAGCGTCGACGGCGGGATGACGGCATGACGGCGACGCAGCCCACGGGCGCCGCACAGCCGGAGGTCGTGTTCGGCTTCGACGAGGGCTGGAGCTGGTCGGCCGAGCCGCTCTCCTGCTCGCGTACCGGCGGGTCACTGGAGATCACCGCGCCAGGTGGGGCCGATCTGTTCGCCATGCCGGGCGCCCACGAGGCGAGCGGACTGCCGCTGCTCCAGCGCACGATCCGGGGCGACTTCACCGCCTGGACCCGGATCTCGGTCGACGGCGCCGCGTTCGGCGACGCGGGCGGGATCGCCCTGCACGGCCCCGAGGGCTGGTTCAAGGTCTGCGTGGAGCGGGTCAAGGCGGGTGGCTGGGCGGTGGTCACCGTGCTGTCCCGGCCGGTGTCCGACGAGGCTCTGGGGCCGGCGCTGGCCGGTCCCGAGGCGGAGCTGCTGGTGACCCGCGAGGGGCCCCGGCAGGCGGTGTTCTTCCGTGAGGCGCCCGACGACGACTGGCGGTTCGTACGAACGTTCTTCGGCTTCTCGGAGCCGGAGCTGCGGCTGGGGCTCTTCGTCCAGGCTCCGTTCACCCCCTCCGCCTCGGCCGTCTTCGCCCCGGTCAGTCTCCGCCCCACGGCCCTGCCCGACCGGAGGTGACCATGCCGGTGCCGCCCGCCGCACCCGCCCGGGTACTCGTCGTGGCCCCGCTGGTGCTGTCCTTGCTGCTGGGCGTGGTCACCGCTGCGCTGGGAGCGGCGTTGCCGCTGCTCAGGTCCGCGTACGGGCTGCCCGAGGGGAGCGGGGCCGAGCTGGTCGGGCTGTACAACCTGGGTGCGCTCGCCGGGGTCGCCGCGTGCGGTCTTGGCGGCCGTACCGGCGCCGGGCGGTCCACCACCGGGCGCCCGGTCCTCGCCCTGCTGGCCGCGTTCGCGGGCGGCTGCGCGGGGATGGCGCTCGCGCCCATCTGGTGGCTGCTGAACGCGTTCGCCACGGCGACGGGCTTCGGCTTCGGCGGGCTGCTGCTGTATCTGAACGCCTTCTTCGGCCGCTTCCCGGGGCGGCGCGGGCTGCTGCTGATGAATCTGCTGCACGCGTGCTTCGGCGCGGGCGCCACCGTGGGACCGCTGCTGGTGGGGCGGTTCGGTGAGGTGTCGTGGCTGCTGCTGGTGACGGCGGGGCTGACAGCGCCGCTCGCCTGGCCGGCCCGGCGCCTCGGCACGGCGGGCCCCGGCACCGCGCCCACGGACGGTACCGGCACCGACGCACCGGCCGGGCGCCGGGGCCTGCCCCTGCTGTCCGTGTTCGCGGCCGTGGCCTTCCTGTACGCGGGCGTGGAGGCCGGTATCGGCGCGCTGGAGTCCACCCACCTGGAGGCCGCGGGCCGTTCCGCCGGGGAGGCGGCCGGGCTCACCGCGCTGTTCTGGGCGGGCCTCACCGCCGGCCGGGTGGTGCTGCCGCCCGTGACGTACCGGCTGGCCCCACCGCGGCTGGTCCTGCTCTGCCTGCTCGCCGCCACCGGCCTGCTCCTCACCACGCTCGACGGCCGGTGGGCACCGGCGGGTTACGGGCTGGCCGGGTTCGCGCTGGGCACGGTCTTCCCGACCGTGCTCGTCTGGGCCACCGCCGCCCTGCCGCTCCCACCGGAGCGTGTCAGCGCCGTACTGCTGCTGACCAACCTGATCGGCAGCGCGGCCCTGCCGCCCCTACTGGGCCTGTTCGCCGGCCCGGCCCGGGCAGCCGTGTCGATTCCGCTGTCGATCGCCACTCTCACCCTGCTGTGCGGCCTGGTCGTCACGACCGCCGTCGTCCTGGCCCGGCGGGCGGAACCGACCGTCGCCGGCCCGAACCCCGCCGACCGACCCGACCAGAAGGTAAGGACATGACCTCACCGCAGCCCGTCACCGAGTTGTTCTGGGCGTACTGGAAGACCAAGACGATGCTCAGCGCCATCGAGCTGGGCGTCTTCACCGAGCTGGCCAAGGAGCCGCTGCGCGGAGATGAGCTGGCCGGCCGGCTCGGTCTCGGCCCCGGCGCCGTCGGGGACTTCCTGGACGCTCTGGTGGCGCTCGACCTGCTGGACCGCACCGGCGATGTCTACGCCAACACCCCCGCGGCCGACGAATACCTGGACGCGGGCAAGCCCGCCACCTATCTCGGCGACAGCTACCTGGCCCAGTGCGCGGGCCTGGCCGACGACCTGACGGGGGTGTTGCGGACCGGCGAGGCGCTGCGCGGGGCCCGTACCGGCCGGGACTTCTACGCCGACATGTACGCGACGTCGGACTCGGTCCGCGCCTTCCAGCGGGACATGACGGCGCTGAGCATCGGCTCGGCGCGGGTGATCGCGGAGCGCTTCCCCTGGGACCGTTACCGCACGCTCGCCGACATCGGTGCCTCCGAGGGCGCGCTGCCCGGCCGGATCCTGCTGCGCCACCCGCATCTGACCGCGGTCGGCTTCGACCTGCCGCAGGCCCGCGAGGGGTTCGAGGAGTACACCGGCGCGCTCGGGCTCGCCGACCGGATGAGCTTCAGGCCCGGGGACTTCTTCCGCGACGAACTGCCCTCGGCCGACGTGCTGGTGTTCGGGCACGTCCTGCACAACTGGGGGCTGGAGGAGAAGCGGCTGCTGCTGGACAAGGCGTACCGGGCGCTGCCGGAGGGCGGGGCCGTGCTGATCTACGAGACGCTGATCGACGGCGACCGGCGGAGCAACGCGGTCGGGCTGATCCTCAGCCTCATGATGCACGTGGAGGTCCCCGGCGGCTTCGACTACACCGGCCCCGAGTGCCTGGAATGGCTGCGTGAGGCGGGCTTCCGGGACACCCGCGTGGAACACCTGGACGGTCCGGAATCCATGATCATCGGATTCAAGTGAGCGGGGCGGGGATACGGCCGGCGACGGCCGCCGCGAGCGACCTCGTCATGTTCTGGAACCTGTACGAGGCGGGCATCGACCGGCTGGAAGGCCGGGACGAACGCTGGCTGCTCCAGCGGGACATCGTCGCGGAACACCGGCCCCGGGTGCTGATGACCACCGAGGGGTGGGGCTGGGACCGGGACGGGGGGCGGTTCTTCGAGGACGCCAAGGCCGGGTTCGGCATGGACGGCGCGCTGTTCACCGCGAAGACCGGCTGCCATCAGGCGATCTTCTGGCAGCGGGACATCGAACCGGTGGAGACCGAGCGGACACCGCACGACCTCGCCCCGTGGCACGGCCACGGCAGCGTCACGCTGCGGCTGCCCGGGTGGTCGCACGAGCTGCGGTTCGTCGTGGCCCATCTGGACCCGTTCAGCCCCACCAACCGGCGGATCGAGTCCGACCGGCTGCGCCAGTACGCGAACCCCGGCGCGCCGGCCCCCACGGTCCTGGCCATGGACGCGAACTCCCTCCCGCCGGACGATCCGGAGCCGGACTGGACGACCGTGCCCCGCCACCGCCGCGACGACCACCGGTGGCCCGGCGAGAAGCACGCCGACCGCGCTCCGCTGCGGCGGCTGCTGGGCGAGGCCGAGGACCCGCTGTTCGTCGACGCGGGAGCCCATGCGCGAGATCGCTCGCCGACCTTCGGGCACCACCCGCCGGGCCAGGCGCCGCGCCGCATCGACGTGTTCCTGCTGTCGCCGGCCCTGACCGGGGCGCTGGCCTCGTACCAGGCGGTGGACGACCCCCGGCTGCTCCCGCACGACGGGCGGCCGGGCGCCTCCGACCACCGGCCGATCACCCTCCGGCTCCGCCCCCGGTAACCGGACCTGAGGAAAGGCATCTCCATGGACGATGACGTGCAAGCGACCGATGAGCGGGAACAACTGGCCGCGCTCAAGGCCCGGATGGCCGGCGGGCTGCCGTACGTGTCCACGGAGCCGGCCCTCCTGCCCTACCGGGAGCGCTGTGCCCGGCTCCTGGACGCGTTCAACGCGACGGCACTCACCGACGACGAGGCCCGGCAGCCGATCCTTCACGAGCTGCTCGGCCGGGTCGGGCCCGGCGGCTGGGTGATGCCCCGGTTCCTGTGCGAATTCGGCTTCTTCATCGAGCTGGGCGCCGAGACCAGGATCAACTTCGACGCCGTGCTCCTGGACTGCGCGCCGATCGTGCTCGGTTCGCGGGTCTGGCTGGCGCCCAGGTGCCAGCTCTACACCGCCGACCACGACCTCGACCCCGGGCGGCGGAGCGCCATGTGGGAGCGGGCCCGGCCGATCACCATCGGGGACGACGTGTGGCTCGGCGGCGGGGTGATCGTGCTGCCGGGGGTGACCATCGGCGAACGGACCGTCGTCGGCGCCGGAAGCGTGGTCACGAAGGACCTGCCGGCCGACGTGATCGCGGCGGGCAACCCCGCCCGCGTGATCCGCGAGGTGCCGCGGCCACAGCCGTGAACCCGCTCCCCCGCCCCTGACGTACCCGAGAAAGGTTCCTGACGGACATGGACCCAGCGATCCAGGCCATCGTCTTCGACCACGACGGAGTGCTGGTCGACTCGATCCGCCCCCACTTCCTCGCCTGCTCCGCCCTGTTCCGGGAGCACGGCGCGGAACTCCCCCAGGGGCGGTGGGCGCGGGAGGTCTGCGGCAGCCCCGACGCGCACCCCCTGCTGTTCGCCATGCTGCGGAACTCCGCCGGGGCCGTCACCCGTACCGACGCACAGCTCCAAGAGCGGCTGGATGCGCTGTGGGCCGAGCACTTCACCCCCGAGAACGTACGGTTGATGCCGGGAGTCCGCGAACTGCTCGCCGCCCTGCGGGCCGCGGGCCTGCCGCTCGCGGTCGCCTCGGCGGCGGACGAGGGCTGGGTGCGGCGCTGGCTGCGCCACTACGAACTGGACGGCAGCTTCGCGACGGTCGTCACCGGTGACCAGGTACCGCGACGGAAGCCCGACCCCGCTGTGTACCTGGAGACGGCCGCGCGGCTTTCGGTGGCGCCGCGGCGCTGCGTCGTGTTCGAGGACTCGGTGAGCGGCGTCGCGGCGGCCCGGGCGGCGGGCATGACGGTACTGGCCGTTCCCACCCCGCTGACGAGTTCTTGCGACTACTCGCTCGCCCACCGCGTACTGCCCGACCTGACCGTGGTGGACCTGGCGGAGCTGTCCCTCGCGGAACCGGCCCGGGCGGGGCAGCCGTGACGGCACGAACGGCGCGACCCGCGCGCTCCGTACAGTCCGTGCCCCAGGACCGGGCCTGGTGGCGGAGTGCGGTGATCTACGAGATCTACCTGCGCAGCTTCGCCGACGGCAACGGGGACGGCACGGGCGACCTCGCCGGGGTCCGGGCCCGGCTGCCGTATCTGGCGCGGCTCGGCGTCGACGCCCTGTGGTTTACGCCGTGGTACCCCTCGCCCATGGCCGACGGCGGCTACGACGTCGTGGACTACCACGGTGTCGACCCGCTGTTCGGCACCCTCGACGAGGCCGAGCGGCTCATCGCCGAAGCCCTTGAGCTCGGCATCCGTACGGTCGTGGACATCGTGCCGAATCACGTCTCCAGCGCCCATCCGTGGTTCCGCGCGGCGCTCGCCGCGCCTCCCGGCTCCGCGGAGCGCGCGCTGTTCCACTTCCGTCCCGGGCGCGGCCCGTCGGGTCAGGAGCCGCCCAACAACTGGCGTTCGGAGTTCGGCGGCCCGGCCTGGACGCGGACCACCGGGCCGGACGGAACACCCGGCGAGTGGTATCTGCACCTGTTCTCCCCCGACCAGCCCGACCTCAACTGGGGCCACCCCCGGGTGCGCGACGCCCACGAGGAGGTCCTGCGGTTCTGGCTGGACCGCGGGGTCGCAGGGCTACGCGTGGACTCCGCGACCCTGCTCGCCAAGGACCCGGCCCTGCCCGACCTCGCCGACCCGGGCCTCGCCCCGGAGGACCCCTCGCACCCGTACGCCGACCGCGAGGAACTCCACGGCCTCTACCGGTCCTGGCGGCGGATCACCGACTCCTATCCCGGCGACCGTGCGCTCATCGGCGAGATGTGGCTGCACGAACCCGGGCGCTTCGCCCGCTATCTGCGCCCCGACGAGCTGCACACCGCCTTCAACCTCGACTTCCTGCGCAGTCCCTGGGACGCCGAACAGCTGCGCCGTTGCGTCGACGCCACGCTCGCAGCGCACGGCGACGCCCCCGCCTGCTGGGTGCTGTGCAATCACGACGTGACGCGCACCGTCACCCGCTACGGTCGGACCGGCACCGGCTTCGACTTCGCCGCCAAGGCCCACGGCACGCCGACGGATCTCGACCTGGGGACCCGCCGCGCCAGGGCCGCCGCGCTGCTCACCCTCGCCCTGCCGGGATCCGTCTACCTCTACCAGGGCGAGGAGCTGGGCCTGCCGGAGGTCGAGGACATTCCGGCGGACCGGCTGCGCGATCCGATGCACTTCCGCTCGGGCGGCCAGGACCCGGGGCGCGACGGGTGCCGGGTGCCGCTGCCGTGGAGCGGTGCCGCCCCGCCGTACGGCTTCACGGGTGAGGACACCGAGCCGTGGCTGCCGCAGCCGAAGGGGTGGGCGGAGCTCACCGTCGAGGCGCAGGAGGGCGCGGCCGGATCGACGCTGGAGCTGTACCGGGAGGCGCTGCGCCTGCGTCGGGCGCTGCCCGCGCTGCACGGCGCGCCGCTGGAGTGGCTGCCCGGCCGCCCCGGCGTGCTCGCCTTCCGGCGCGGTGACGTGGTGTGCGTGGTGAACCTCTCGGACCGCAACGTCCCGCTGCCCGAGGGCCACACCGTCCTGCTGACCAGCGAGCCGGGGCCGCCGGGCGGCGCCGCGCTCGCTCCGGACGCGGCGGCGTGGACGATGCGGGACGGGAAGGGTGGCGGCCATGCGTAGCGCGGCAGTGATCGGAACCGGCCTCATCGGCACCTCGGTGGCGCTCGCCCTCACCGGCCAGGGGGTCACCACCTACCTCGTGGACCGGGATCCGGAGGCGGCCAGGACCGCCGCGGCCCTGGGCGCCGGCCTCGCCGCCACCCCGCGCGCCCCGGTCGACTTGGCGGTCGTCGCGGTGCCGCCCGCGCATACGGCGTCGGTGCTCAAGGAGTATCAGGACATCGGGCTGGCACGCTTCTTCACCGACGTGGCCAGCGTCAAGACGCGCCCCCTGATGGACGCCGCGTCGGCCGGCTGCGACCTGACGGCCTACGTCGGCGGGCACCCCATGGCGGGGCGGGAGTTGTCGGGCCCGCTGGCCGCCCGCGCGGACCTCTTCCACGGCCGTACGTGGGTGCTCACCCCCTCCGCGTTCTCCCGCGCCGAGGCCCTGCACCACGCCACCGAGCTGATCGAGCTGTGCGGCGGCCGGCCGGTGATCATGGGGCACGCCGAGCACGACCGGGCGGTCGCCCTGACCTCGCATGCCCCTCACATGGTGGCGAGCCTGCTGGCCGGCCGGCTGCTCGGTGCCGAGACGGCACAGCTGCGGCTGGTGGGCAAGGGGCTGCGGGACGCGACCCGCATCGCGGCGGGAGACGCCGCGCTGTGGGCCGACATCATCGGCTCGAATGCGGGCCCCGTCGGGCGGGTGCTGACCGAACTCGCCGAGGAGCTCTGCGCGGTCGTCGCGGCGCTGCGCGAGCTGGACGACTCCGCCGCGGGTCCCCGCGGGAAGGGGGCGGCGGAGCTTCTGGCCGCGCTCGCACGGGGTGAGGAAGGACGGTCGCGGATCGTCGACGCCGAGCGGCCGGCCGACGCAACTCAGGCCGCCCGCTGAACTTGCCGGACCGGCACACCACGGAAGGAAACCAGGATGAACGACGAGATCGTGTTCATCGTCGGAGACCGCTTGGCCGGGGGGCCGCCACGGAGGGGCATCATGTCGTTGTCCCGGCTCGTAGCGGACCTGCGAGCGGGGCTGCTGAGGGATCCGCTGCCGGCGCTCGTCCCGGGACAGGGCATCGAACGGCACGAGATGGACCTCATACGGGCGGAGCTGAAGCGTTGCCGGCTGCCCGGGACCGCGCTGTGGGACGCGGTCCCACCGGAGCTCGCCGGCCGCGGTGAGGTCCACAAGCACCGTCAGGAGAACGTCCTGATCGCCGGTCTGCGGCGGATCGGCGACACCCACTACCAGGCCGCGCTGCGCCTGTCGAACACGCACGAGATGGTGCTCGACCACACCACCGGCACCCATGTCACGGGAATGGTGGTGACGGAGGCCGTCCGGCAGATGTCGCTGGCTGTCGCCGAGAGGTATCTGCTGAAGCCGGGGCAGCCCGTTCCGCGGTTCCTCATCAACTCCCTTCAGGTGTCGTTCTCCCGCTTCCTGCTCCCGCTGGACGCCGAGATCGACTATCACCTCGACGAGGCCGTGTGGAAGCGGCCGGACGTGCTGCGCTACCACGGGCAGTGCGACGTCCTCCAGGCGGGCGTCACGACCGCGTCCGGTTCCATGAGCCTGTCGGTCCACGAGGAGGGCGCGGCCGAGCGGATCGAGGAGACCCAAAGCGACGCCGTCGTCCAGCGGCTGGCCGATCGCCATCAGGCCGGCCGGTCGCCGGAACCGTCCGAGCACCGCGTCCCGTGACCCGGCCAGGAGGTCGACCATGACATGGCTTCTGCGGAGATTTCCGCTGTTCGTGCTCACCGTGTCCGTCATGGCCACGGCGGTGGCCACCGTCCGTGAGGCGGCCGGCTGGTCCGACCCGGCGCACCGGGTCGGATGCGCCCTCGCGGCGTCGTACCTGCTGTGGCTGCTGCTGGAGAGCTGGACGACGGTGCGCAGTTCGCGAGCCACCGAGGCGACGACCGACCGCGGCACGGTCTACGCCTACGGCGCGGCGCGGGCCGCCACCGTGGCGACCGCTTGCCTGGTACCGACGGACTGGTCCGGGTACCGGCCGTGGATGCCCGTCCTGCCGGTGGCCTTCGTCTGCGCCGTCGCCTTGCGCCTGGCGGCGGTCCGCGCCCTCGGGCGGTTCTACTCGCACCGGGTGCGGGCTCTCGGTGACCACCGGATCGTGGACACCGGCCCGTACCGTCTGGTGCGGCATCCCGCGTACGTCGGCATGGCGGCCGCGCACCTCGCCTTCGTCGGCTACTTCCTCAACCCCGCGAGCGCCGCCGCGCTGGTGGTCCTGCTGCTGCCGGCCATCGTGGTGCGCGTCCTGGTCGAGGAACGGATGCTGTTCTCCCTGCCCGGCTACTCCGACTTCGCGGCGTCCCGGCGCCGCCTCATCCCCTGGGTGTGGTGACATCGGCATGACCATAGAGAACGCACTGCGGGCCGTCCGCCCTGCCGGGCGCCGGGGCCCGGTACTGCGCGGGAGAGCGCTGCTGGACGAGGCGGAGGTGGGCCCGAAGTTCGCCCGCCAGGCCCGGATGGCCTCGGCCGGACTGCCCGTGCCCCACTTCTTCTGCCTGCCCGCGAGTCTGTTCACCCGCACCCTGGCACCCGTACGCCCGCGGCTCCTGGCGATCCTGCGGCAGCTGGACCAGGCCGACCCCGACCGGCTGGCCGAGCAGTCCGACGCCCTGCGCCGCCTGGTCCTCGACGTGCCGGTCCCGCCGTCGGTGGCGCGCGCCGTCCACCGGGCGTACGACGAGGTGTTCGGACCGCACGCCGTGGTGTCGGTGCGGTCCTCGATGGTGGGGCCGCGTGGGCGGGCCGCCGAGGACTCGGCCGAGGACGCCTTCGCGGGCATCGGCGAAAGCTTTCTGTACGTCACCCGCGATCAGGTGCTGGAGCGGGTGCGCGAGTGCTGGGCCTCCGGGTTCGGCACCCGGGCGCTGTTGTACCGGGCGGCGCGCTCCACCGCCGCCACGGAGGACTTCGCCGTCTGCGTGGGCGTCCAGCACATGGTGTTCGGCCGCCGCTCCTTCGTCCTGTTCACCTGCGACCCGCTGACCGGGGCCCGGGACCGGGTGCTGGCGGCCGGGCTCGGCATCGGGGAGGGGGTCGTCCAGGAAAAGGTACCGGTGGACCATCACTTCATCGACCGGCGCACGGGCGCGGTCCGCTCCGTCGTCGCGCACAAGACCGAGCGCATGGAGGAGGATCCCGCGCGGCCGGGCAGCGGGCCCCGGCTGCTCCCGGTGCACGGCCGCGAGCGGGACGAACCGGCGCTCACCGACGGGCAGATCCGGCACATCACGGACGTCGGCGACCGCCTGGAGCGGCTTTTCGGCTGCCCGCAGGACATCGAGGGCACCCTCACCGAGGACGGCGCCCTGCACATCCTCCAGGCCCGGCCGGTCGTCCTCGACCTGGGCGGGCAGCGGCTGTGGAGCAACGCGAACATCACCGAGAGCTATCCCGGCGTGACCACCGCCCTCACCTACTCCTTCGCCCAGCGCTTCTACCGTGAGGACTTCCACGACTTCTACCGGCGGCTCGGGGTCTCCCCCGCCGTGCTGGCACGCCACGAGAACGACCTGAGGTCCATGCTCGGCCTGCTGAACGGCCGGGTCTACTACTCCCTCAGCGCGTGGTACGCGCTGCACCGGCTGTCCCCCACGTTCCCGCTGTGGCGGGCCAGTTTCGAGCGGATGATGGGCATGTCACCCGCCGTGACGGACGTACGCCCCGACCGCCTCGCCACCTCCCCCGGCCGGCTGCCGGAAACCGCCGCGGCCCTGCTGCGCCTGGCCTGGCTGCGGGCCGTGCACGTACCCGCCGCCCGGAGCTTCGACCGCTGGTGGCAGCAGACCATCGCGCGCCACCGCGAGGCCGCCAGGACCGCCGACCCGCTCCACCTGGCGCAGCTGATGCGGTCACTGTGGCGGGAGGCCGGGGAACGCTGGGGCCTCACCCTCGTCAACGACGTGCTGTTGCAGACCACCGAGACCGCCGTCATGCGGCTCTTCTCCCGCTGGCTGCCCGGCGCCGACGCGGGTCTGCACAGCGACCTGCTGTGCGGTGGCGAGGAAAACCGCAGCGTCACCATCCTGATGTCGCTCGTGGATCTCGCCGAACGGATCAGGGCCACCCCCGGGCTGCTGGACGCCCTCGCCGATGAGGACCCCGGCAAGCCCCCCGAGGAGCTGCTGCGGCGGATCGAGGACGGCGCGTTCGGCACGGACATCGCGGACCGGATGCGGGCACACGGGGCGGCCCACGGCGACCGGGGCCTGCAAGAGCTCAAGCTGGAGGTCCCGGTGCCGCGCGAACAGCCTTCCCAGCTGCTGCGGCTGGCCGGCGAGTACGCGCGCAGCGGCCTGACCCGCGAGCACCTGCGCGGCCGGGAGACCGCGACCCGGCGCGCCGCCGAGGAGCGGCTGCGGACGCTGCTGGCGGGCCACCCCGTGCGGCGCCGGGTGCTGCGTACCCTGCTCGCCCAGCAGCGCCGGTACATCAACATCCGGGAGAACACCCGCTACAGCCGCAGCGAGCTGTTCGGATTCGGCCGCCAGATCTACCGCCGGCTGGGGACGGAACTCGCGGCGCGCGGTGCCCTGGACGCGGCGGAGGACGTGGTCCACCTCACCGAGGAGGAGATCCTCGGCCACTTCGACGGGGGCGCGGTCACCGACGATCTGCGGGGGCTGGCGCGGCTGCGCCGAGCCGAGCACCTGAGCCGTGCCACCCTCGATGTCGAACTCCCCGCGGACTTCGCCACGATGGGCCCGGTACGCGACGGGCTGCCCACTCCGGAGCGGGACGCGCAGCCGGGCTCGCGGCTGCGCGGGCTGGGTTCCAGCGGCGGTGTCGTGCGTGGCACCGCCCGTGTGGTCATCGACCCGCACCAGCGTGTCGATCCCACCGACGACCTGATCCTGGTGGCCCGGGAGACCGACCCCGGGTGGCTGTTCCTCATGCTCTCCGCGCGCGGCATCGTCGTCGAGCGCGGCACGCTGCTGTCCCACACCGCCATCAGCGGCCGGAAGTTCGGCATCCCCACCGTCGTCGCGCTGCCCGGCGCGACGAGAAGGATTCCGGACGGGGCACGCGTGGAGATGGACGGGGCGACCGGTACCGTGACGATCCTGGACGAGGTGGCGGAATGAGCGGCACGGTGCGGCGGCTGTACGCGTTCTTCGCCGAACGCGCCCCTGCCCGCGTCTATGTGACGTACGCGGTGCTGTGGGTGCTCGCCCTGGAGGGTGCGCTGGCCCTGGTGGAGCCGGGCGACGCCCGCTGGATGCTGGGGGTGCCCACGCTCGCCGAGATCGGCACGGTGTGGCTGGCCCTGCTCTTCATCCGGGTCGTGGACGAGCAGAAGGACCTGGGTTACGACCGGGAGCACAATCCGGGCAGGCCACTGCCGCGCGGCTCGATCACGGTACGCGAACTGCGACTCGCCATGGCGGTCATCGCGGCCGCGGGCATCGTACTGACCGTGTGGCGGTCGCCCCTGCTCACCGGCTGGCTGCTGCTGGATCTCGCCTACATCTGTTTCCTGGTCGGACTCGAACGCTGGTCGAGGTCGGTCCGGGACGGCATCTTCCGCAATCTGGCGGTGAGCTATCCCGTGCAGGCGCTGCTCAGCGGGCACGTGTGGCTGTCGTACCGGGACGCGACGGGCGCCGGCCCGCACTGGAGCGCCGCCGTGCCGGTTCTGCTCTGCGCCTGTGTCTTCCTGCACTTCGAGTTCGCCCGCAAGACCAGCCACCGGGTCACGCCCGGCGCCACCCTCTACTCCAATGCCATCGGCACCCGGGGCTCCGTCGGGCTGACCGTGGGCTGCGCCCTGGCGGCGGCGGCGCTGGCGCTGCTCGTCGTACGTCCGTGGCAGGTCCACGGTCCGGCGGCGGCCGCCGCGTGGCTGCCGCTGTCGGCGCTCGGCTGTGTCTGGGCGGGCGGCGAGCGGTTCGCGCAGGCCGACGCGCGGGGCGCGACGTGGCCGCGGGGACCGGCGATGGGCTTCCTCGCCTGGTTCTACGTCGGCCTGTTCGTGGCCGCGCTGAGCGTGGCGGACCCGGGCCTGACCGTGTAACACCCCCGCGCCTGACCGTGTACCACCGCCGCCGTCCGAGGATGAGGACCACCCCATGGCCGAATCCGGGCCCGTGCCCGTACCCGTTCCGTCCACCCACCGCGAGGTGCGCCTGGCCGCGCGTCCCGAGGGCAGACTGCGCCCGGACCGCTTCGAGGTCACCGAGGTCCCCGTCCCGGTGCCCCGCCGCGGCCAGGTCCTCGTACGCAATCGGCTGACGCGGGTCGGCGCGGTGACCCGCACCCTCATGGAGGACGCCGACGCCGTCCTGCCGATGTCCCCGTACGAACGGGGCCGGGCGCTGTGGGCCCCGGCGCTCGGCGAGGTGGTCACGGCCCCGGGCACCCGCCTCGACCCCGGCGATCTCGTCAGACACCAGCTCGGCTGGCGGGAATACGCGGTGATCGAGGCGGACGACGCAGGGCGCGTCGACCCGGCCCTGTGGCCCGATCCGGCCGCCTGCCTCTCGCAGGGATTCGCGGGCTGGCTGGCAGTGGTGCGCGCCGCCGAAGTACGGCCGGGCGAGACGGTGTTCGTCACCGGCGCGGCGGGCGGGGCGGGCTCCATCGCCGGACAGTTCGCCCGCGTGCGGGGAGCGGGACGGGTCATCGGGTCGACGGGGTCGCGGCGCAAGGCCGACTACCTCCTGGGGACCCTGGGATTCGACGCGGCCGTCGTCAGGGGCGAGGCACCGATCGAGGAGCAGCTGCGCGCGGCCGCCCCCGAGGGTATCGACGTGCTCGTCGACACGGTCGGCGGCGAGCAGCTCCGGGCCGCGTTGGCACTGGCCCGCCGAGGCGCACGATGCATCGTCATCGGCGCGCTGTCCGCACAGGCCGGCGGCGGCACGACGGCCGAGGTGCCGGTCGACACCCTGGCGCTGTTCTCCCGGGGCATCACCCTCCGCGGGCTCACCACCGCCGACCACCGCGACGCGGCGCCGCGCTGGGAGGAGCAGTTCAGCCGGGGCCTGCGCGCCGGTGTCCTCACCTTTCCGCACACCCGGCTGCGGGGGATCGAACGGGCGCCGCGTGCCCTGGGCGAACTGCTGGACGGCCACCACATCGGTACGGTCCTTCTGGAGTCGTGACCGGAAGGATGTCGCAGGCCTCATCAACGAGTTCCACCGAGCCAGCGCCAAACTTCGAGGCTAGTGATTTCCGGGGAATTGAGACGCTACCTTGCACGGGCCCGTCTCGGCGATCGTGGACGCGGCGTGCGTGGAAGGAACTGTGCATGACGCGGGATTAGTCGAACGCCTTCCTTTCATCCCGAACCGAGGACCGGAATCTCGTGAAAGAAATCATCAGCGCCGTTCTTTCCGATGACGCTGCCTCCGAAGACTTCGCAGCGCTCCCCGTTCCCGATTCCTATCGCGGAGCGCTCACGCTGAAGGAGGAGGCCGGGATGTTCGAGGGGATCGCTTCCTCGGACAAGGATCCGGAGAAATCGCTGCACATCAGCGAGGTTCCGACGCCGTCGCCCTGCGCCGGTGAGGTGCTGATCGCGGTCATGGCGAGCGCGATCAATTACAACACGGTGTGGAGCGCCATCTTCGAACCGCTGCCGACCTTCGCCTTCCTGGAGCGCTATGCCAAGGCCGGGCCGGAGGGTGCCCGGCACGACCTGCCGTATCACGTCGTCGGATCCGATCTGTCCGGGGTCGTGCTGCGCACCGGGCCCGGGGTGCGGCGCTGGAAGCCCGGGGACCGGGTGGTGGCGCACTGTCTGTCGGTGGAGTTGGAGAGCTCCGACGGGCACAACGACACGATGCTCGACCCCGAGCAGCGCATCTGGGGCTTCGAGACCAACTTCGGCGGCCTCGCCGAGATCGCCCTCGTCAAGTCCAACCAGCTCATGCCCAAGCCGGCCCATCTGACGTGGGAGGAAGCGGCCTGCTCGGGGCTGGTGAACTCCACCGCGTATCGGCAGTTGGTGTCCCGGAACGGTGCCGGGATGAAGCAGGGCGACAACGTGCTGATCTGGGGGGCGAGCGGCGGACTCGGCTCGTACGCGACCCAGTTCGCGTTGCACGGCGGCGCCAACCCGGTCTGTGTGGTGTCCTCGGACGCCAAGGCGGAGCTCTGCCGGTCCATGGGCGCCGAGGCCGTCATCGACCGCAGCGCGGAGAACTTCCGGTTCTGGTCGGACGAGCGGACTCCGAATCCCAAGGAGTGGAAGCGCTTCGGAAAGGGGATCCGCGAGCTGACCGGCGGCGAGGACGTCGACATCGTCTTCGAGCACCCCGGCCGGGAGACCTTCGGCGCGTCGGTGTACGTCACCCGCAAGGGCGGCACGATCGTCACCTGCGCCTCGACCTCCGGCTACACCCACGAGTACGACAACCGCTACCTGTGGATGCAGCTGAAGCGCATCATCGGCTCCCATTTCGCCAACTACCGCGAGGCCTGGGAGGCCAACCGCCTCATCGCCAAGGGAAAGATCCACCCCACCCTCTCCACCGTATTCCCGCTGGCCCAGACCCCGGCGGCGGTGCGGCGGGTCCAGGAGAACCGGCACAGCGGCAAGGTCGGCGTACTGTGCCTCGCACCGGCCGAGGGCCTCGGCGTCCAGGACACTCAGACCCGCGCCCGTCACCTGCCGTTCATCAACCGGTTCCGCGAAGCCGCCGAGTAGCGTCCCCGGCCTTCCCGCCGCCCGCACCGAGGCCGGCCAAGACTAAGGATTTGCGGGTGCGGTTCGGACTCCACTGAAGACAGCGCGACAGCGCGATCTGGATCGGAAGGGACCGACGAGACTTGGTTACGAAGGACGACGCCACAACGGCCTGGATCCGCCGGTATCACTCATCCGGTGGCAGTACGGTGCGGCTCATCTGCTTCCCTCACGCGGGCGGTTCGGCGAGCTTCTTCCACCCGGTGTCGGCACGATTCTCGCCCGATGCCGACGTGGTGGCCCTCCAGTACCCCGGCCGTCAGGACAGGCGCCGCGAGCCGTGCATCGAGGACATCGGCGTGCTCGCCGACCTGCTCGTCGAGGAGATCCAGGCCCTCAGCGACAAGCCCACGGTCTTCTTCGGGCACAGCATGGGTGCCGTGCTGGCCTTCGAGACCGCCTTCCGGCTCGAACAGCAAGGGGTCAAACCGCCCCACTCGTTGATCGCCTCCGGGCGGCGCGCCCCCTCGACCCGCCGGGACGAGCAGGTGCACAAGCGCGACGCCAACGGCATCATCTCCGAGCTCAGGCTGCTCAACGGCACCGACTCGGCGGTGTTCGGCGATGACGAGCTGCTGAGGATGGCGCTGCCCGCGATTCGCGGCGACTACCGGGCGATCGAGACGTACACCTGCGAGCCGGGCCGGAAAGTCCGCTGTCCCATCACCGTCCTGACCGGCGACGCGGATCCGAAGACGACGCTGGAAGAGGCGATCGCCTGGCGGCCGCACACCGAGGGCTGGTTCCAGGTCAAGGTGTTCCCCGGGGGCCACTTCTTCCTCGCCGACCATCAGGCCGAGGTGAACAACGAGATCGCCAGAGAGCTCGAAGCGGCCCGTTCGGCGGGACAGAGCGCTCCGGCAGGACGTTGAGGAGAGGTCTGTGCCGACATCCCGAGAGCTGCCCGCCCTGACCACCGAGGCGCGGCCCGTGCTGGACCCGAGCCCGCTGCGGGAGCTGCGGGCGAGCGCTCCGGTCTGCCGGGTCCGAACGCCGGCGGGTGACGAAGCCTGGCTGGTCACCCGGCATGCCGAGGTGAAGAAGCTGCTCCACGACGAGCGGCTGGGCCGCTCCCACCCGAGCCCGGAAACCGCCCCGAGGTATGTCAAGAACTCCCTGCTCGACCTGCTCGTCGCCGACGACCCGCAGGTTGCGCGCGAGGCGCACGCCCGGACACGGGCCCTGTTCACACCGAACTTCTCGGCGAAGCGCATCCGCGTTCTGCGCCCGCGCATCGAGGAGGTGGCGAGTGACCTGGTGGAGGACTTCGCAGCGCGGGAACGGCCGGTCGACCTGCACGCGTACTTCTCGTCGCCGTTCTCCCTGCGGATCCTGTGCGAGCTGATCGGGGTGCCGGACGAGGGCCGGGAGCGGTGCGCGGCGCTGCTGGCCGGTATGGGCCAGATCGACACCGGGCAGTCCACGGTCACCGGGCCGAAAGCCCTGTTCGGCTTACTCGCCGGGGTATCTGCGCGCAAGCGGGTGGAGCCGGGCGACGATGTGATCTCCCGGATGTGCGCGGCGGGCCTCCCGGACGATCATGTCGGTTCGCTGGCCGCGGTCCTGTTGTTCGCCGGGCTGGAGAGTGTCGCGACCCACATCGATCTCGGGGTGGTGCTGCTGTCCGCCCACCCGGAGCAGCGCGACGCGGTGCTCCGGGATCCGGCCCTGCTGACCGGCACGGTCGAGGAGGTCCTACGGTCCGCCAAGCGAGCCGGGGCGACCTTGCCGCGGTACGCGAGCGAGGACATCGAGATCGCCGGTGTGACCATTCGCGCCGGGGAGCTGGTACTGCTCGACTTCGCGCTGGCGAACTTCGACGAGCAGGCGTTCAGCGAGCCGGAGCTGTTCGACATCACCCGCTCACCGAACCAGCACCTGACCTTCGGCCACGGCATCTGGCACTGCGTCGGCGCGCCTCTGGCCCGAGTGGAGCTGAGCACCGCGTTCACCACCCTGTTCTCGAGGCTGCCCGGGCTGCGACCCGCGGTCCCGTTGAACGAACTGCGAACGCGTGGCGGCGAGTTGGTCGGCGGGCTCGCCGAACTGCCGGTGACCTGGTAGCCGGGCCGGACCGGATTGCGGAAGCGGAGAGAAATGGGAACTGCTGACATGTCGGACGCCGCGAAACTGGTCGACTTCCCGCTGAGACGACCCGGTGACCCCCTCCCGCCCCCGCAGTACGAGGACTTCCGCGAGCGCGAGGGGCTGGTCTGGTCCACCATGCCCACCGGTGCCCGGGTCTGGTTGGTGACGCGGTACGAGGACGTCCGCGCGGTGCTCACCAACCCGAAGATCAGCTCCAACCCCGGACACGAGGGCTTCCCCAGCCCCGGCCGGACCGGCGGGCCGCCCGCGCAGGACCAGGTGCCCGGCTGGTTCGCGGCGCTGGACCCGCCCGAGCACGACCGGTATCGCAAGGTCCTGATCCCGGAGTTCAGTGTCCGGCGTATCAGGGAGCTGCGGCCGCGGATCCAGGAGGTCGTCGACGACTGTGTCGAGGCGCTGCTGGCGAAGGGCAGTCCCGCGGACCTGGCCTCCGACTTCGCGGTGCCGATTCCCTCTCTGGTGATCTGCGCGCTGCTCGGGGTACCGCAGGCGGACCGTGGCTTCTTCGAGTCGCGTATCCGTGTCCTGGTCACGCTGAGCGCCACCGACGAGGAGCGCGACGAGGCGTCCAAACAGATCCTGCGCTACTTCAGCAGGATGATCGCCATCAGGAAGCGGCGCCCCGGCGACGACCTGATCAGCGTGATGATCAAGTCGGAGACGATGACCCCGATGGAGATCGGCGGCGCGGCGATGCTGCTGGTCATCGCCGGCCAGGAAACGACGGCGAACAACATCGCGCTCGGCGCGAGCACTCTGCTGTCGAACCGTCAGTGGATCGGCGACGACCGGGTGGTCGAGGAGCTGTTGCGCTACTACTCCGTCGCCGACCTGGTGCCGCTGCGCGTTGCCCTGGAGGACGTGGAGATCGCCGGGCAGATCATCAAGGCCGGTGAGGGCATCGCCCCGCTGGTCGCCGCGGCCAATCACGACGGTTCCGTGTTCTCCTGCCCGCACCAGTTCGACCCCGGCCGCTCGGAGCAGCACCACATCGCGTTCGGCTTCGGCCGCCATCTGTGTCTCGGGGCGCATCTGGTGCGCACCGAGATGGAGCTCGCCTACCGGACGCTGTTCGAACGGATCCCGACGCTGGAGCTGGCCCGGCCCGTCGAGGAGTTGTCGTTCAGGAACAACGGCGTGCTGTTCGGCCTGGATTCGCTGCCGGTCCGCTGGTAGCGCCCTCTGTCCCCCGCCCTCCCTCTGTCCGTGACCCTCCTCCGATGAACAAGGAGCCTGGAATTCCCATGGCCATACGTCTCGCCCGGCTCCCCGCCTCGTCCACGGTGGCCGAAGTCTCCGCGGCCCTCGACCGCGACGGCGGTGTGATCGTGGAAGACCTGATCGACAAGACCACCCTCAGGGGGCTCTGGGACGACCTGGGTCCCGCCCTGGAGAAGACCGGGTACGGGGACAGCTCGTTCGCCGGACAGCGGACCAAGCGGCTCTGCTCGCTGTTCGCGCGTTCCCGGCACATGGCGGAGGTGGCGCTGAACCCGCTGTTCCTCGGCGCCGCCCGCGACCTCATCGAGCGGCCCGTACCCAGCTGGTTCGGTCCGCAGCGGACCGAGCTCGCGCCGAACGTACAGGTCAGCATCACGCAGGTGATCCAGATCTGGCCCGGGGAGACACCGCAGCCCGCGCACCGCGACGACATCGCGCATATGCTGCCCTCCCCCGGGCCGACCAACCGCGTGCAGATCATGCTGGCGATGGACGAGTTCACCGACGAGAACGGCGCCACGATGGTGTACCCGGGCAGCCACGCCTGGGAGGCGGAACGCGGCCCGCGGCCGGAAGAGGCGGTGCAGGCGGAGATGGAGCCCGGCTCCTGCCTGATCTGGGTGGGCGGGCTGTTCCACGGCGGCGGGCCGAACCTCTCCGAGGCTCCGCGGACCGGTCTCACCATGGCCCTGGTGCGCGGCAACCTCCGCCAGGAGGAGAACCAGTTCCTGGCCGTGCCGAAGGAGATCGTCCGGGAGTACCCGGAAGAGTTGCAGCGCCTGCTCGGCTGGGGCCTGTGCCCGCCGTTCATCGGCTGGTACGAGCACGCGGACCCGAACCCCCTGCTCCGCGCCGAGTCCTGAGCGCACCGCGCGCCTGACCGGCCGCGTCAGGGATTTCGAGTGCCGTCCCAGAGGCCGACGACCGGATACCGAAGGCCACCGTGAGGGATTCTCCTCCCGCGCGGTGGCCTTCGGCGTTGATCACCGGTCCGTGCCGCCGCCGCGCTTCATCCTCGCTCGTTCAGCCATTCGTGCACCCGCTGTGCGGTCGTCTCCGCGTCCGCCTCCAGCAAGGTGAAGTGGTTTCCGGTCACTTCGAGCACCTGGTGGTCAACCGGCCAGGACGGCCGCGTGGCCTCGAGGAGCAGCTCGGGCACGAACTCGGCAGCCTGTACGAAGAGCGTCGGGGTTTCGATCGGACGCGGCCGCCAGCCGCTGAACAGCCGCGCGTAATGCGCCATCGCGGTGAGCTGGTCATCGTCCACCGGGATCTGGGGGAATCGCCGCATCAGCCGGTGCGTGGTGGCCGCCATGCCCAGTGCGAGGTTGTCGCCGGCGCCCGCGGGAGTGTCCAGCAGGACCAGCGCGCGCGGCGGTGTTCCAGCCGCCTCCAGTCGCGCGGCGAGGGTGTGGGCGAGCCAGCCCCCCGAGGAGTAGGCGACGAGGGTGAGTGGTTTGTCCCCGAACACGCGCAGCACCGCGTCCGCCTGCCGGGCGGCGGTGGCGTCGAGATCGGCCGGAAGGGCCTCGCCCGGGCCGCAGCCGGGTGTGGGCAGGACCCAGACGTCGCGGGTGCCGCGCAGGGCTTGGGCGAACCGGGCGAACTGGTACGGGCTCGCCGGGGCCACCAGCGACGGCACGCACAGCAGAGGCTCGGCCTCCGAGCCGTCCGACAGCCGCACCGGCTCGGCGCCCGTCGGCCCCTCGCCCCCGGTGTCATGGACCTGGAAGCTGGGGCGTGTTCCTGCCGCGAGGTCGAGCAGGTCCAGCCCGCGCTCGTGCTGCTCCTGGTCGAACGCGTGCCGAAAGAGGTGGGTGACGGTGCCGCCCCGCGCCGTGCCGTCCGCTCGTTCCGGCCCGGCCGCCGTGCCGTCCGCTCGTTCCGGCCCGGCCGTGGCCGCCGGGCCGGCCGACCCGGCCAGTCCGGCCAGCAGATGGGTGGCGAGCGCGCGCGGCGTCGCGTGCTCGAACAGCGCCTCCGCGGTCAGTGCCAGTCCGGTCGCCCGGCTGAGCCTGGTGCGCAGGTCGGTGATCGACAGGGAGGTGAAGCCCATTTCGAGGAACCTGCGGCCGGTTTCCACCTCCGTCACGTCGGTGTGGCCGAGAACGGACGCGATCTGCGAGGTGATCAGACCGAGCAGTGTCCGGTCCTGTTCCTCGGCCGTCATACCCCGGAGACGGGCGGACAGTTCGCGGTGGTCCTCGACGCCCTCCGCCCCCGGAAGGGCCGAACTCCGCTCATGGTCGCCCGCGCCCCACCGCGAGAGGAGCGGTGTCGTCCCCGGCTCGGCCGCCCGGTCCGCCAGCCAGAAGCGGCGGCGCCGGAAGGCATACGTCGGCAGCTCGATCCGCTGGGCGCCGGTCCCGGCGAACAGCGCGGCCCAGTCCACGTCCGTGCCGCGTACGAACATCTCGGCGGCGGCGGTCAGCAGGCTCTCGATCTCGCCGCGGTCCCGGCGCAGGACCGAGACCGCGGTCTCCACATCGGACGGTACGAGGGAGGTGAGCACCGGATCGGGGCCGACCTCCAGCAGGCGGGTGGCGCCAAGCTCACCGGTCGCGGTCCGCACCGCGTCGTGGAAACGGACCGGACGGCGGATCTGTCGCACCCAGTAGTCTCCCGTCGCCCAGTCCCGCTCCCCCACCGGACCCCCGGTGACGGTGCTGACCGCTGGGAGCACCGGCTGCCGGTAGGTGACGCTTTCGGCGATACGGGCGAAGTCCGCCAGCACCGGCCGCATCAGCGGTGAGTGGAAGGCGTGGCTGACCCGCAGCCGGGACACCCGGCGGTCCTCCGCGCGCGCCACCGCCATCGCCCGCTCGACGGCGTCCTCATCCCCGGAGATCACCACCGCCGAAGGGCCGTTCATTGCCGCGATCGCGGCTCGCCCGGCCTCGGGTGCCGCCTTGGCGGCCTCGTCGAGGATGCGCACCACCTCGTCCTCACCGGCCTCGATCGCGGCCATCGCACCACCGGTGGGCAGTGCCTGCATCAACCGGGCGCGCGCCGCGACCAGTCGGGAGGCGTCGACGAGGTCGAGGACGCTGGCGGTATGGGCCGCCACCAGCTCGCCGATGGAGTGCCCGAGCACGACATCCGGGCTCATGCCACAGGAGCGCAGCAGTTCCACGAGGGCGGTCTGCACCGCGAACAACGCCGTCTGGGCATACCCGGTCCGGTCCAGCAGCGCCGCCTCCTCCGAGCCGTCCGGGGCGAACAGCGCCTGACGGACGGTGATGTCGAATCCGGCGGCGCCGTCGAGTTCCGCGTCCAGGTGGGCGCACACCTCGTCCAGGGTCCGGGCGAACACCGGGAACCGGTCGTAGAGTTCGCGGCCCATGCCGACGCGCTGGCTGCCCTGCCCGGTGAACATCCACGCCGTGCGGCCCTCGGATACGACGCCCGACACCACGGAGGCTTCGCCGCCGGCCAGAGCGGTCACGCCCGTACGGAGCGCCGCGTCGTCGGCACCCAGCACCACCGCGCGATGGTCGAGCAGCGCGCGGGTCGTCGCCAGTGAGAAGCCCACGTCGACCGGGGACCGATCCTGCGGTCCCCGCTCGTCGAGGAAGGATGCGAGGCGGCCGGCCTGTTCGCGCACCGCGTCCGGGCTACGGCCGGACAGCACCCACGGCACCACCGGCAACGGTGCCGAGGACCCCTCCTCCACGGAAGCCGGAGCGGTCTCGGGGGCTTCCTCGAGGATGACGTGGGCGTTGGTCCCGCTGATGCCGAACGACGAGACACCCGCCCGACGCGCACGCTCACCCTTCGGCCAGGCACGAGCCTCCGTGAGGAGCCGTACCGCTCCCGAGCCCCAGTCCACATGCGACGAGGGCGAGTCCACATGCAGCGTCGACGGCAACTGCTGCGCGCCAAGCGCCATCACCATCTTGATCAGCCCAGCCGCACCCGCAGCGGCCTGCGTGTGACCGATGTTGGACTTCACCGAACCCAGCCACAACGGATCCCCCTCACGATCCCGCCCATACGTGGCCAACAA